>JAHFDV010000018.1:0-2297 GCA_023248815.1 Myxococcales bacterium | reverse complement strand
CGGGCCCCGAAAGACCAGTAGTAAAATCGGACGAAGCGCAGCCTTTCCTAGCGGAGGCTGCGTTCGTCCTTTTGGACTACTGGTTTGTCCTTCGTGGCTTCTGTCTTCTGGCGCGCGTTCGCGCGCGGGTCCCGAAAGACCAGTAGTAAAAACGGACCAAGCGCAGCCTTTTCTCACGGAGGCTGCCGTGTGACCCCCCCCGATGAACCACCGTGAAACCGTCAAAGGGTTTCACGGTTCCGGCGTTTTGACGCATTGCGTTGTTTGGTGAAAATGCGCGTGTCATAGGTTTTCCAACAGTCGAGGGAATCCCATGAGTATTCGCGTTGCCGTTTGGTGGGGGGCGTCGTTCGGTTTGTTGCTCGCGCATTGCGCGGATTCGCGGGAGGCACCTACCGCGGTACCTGCGCAGGTCGAGCGGGATGCGGGAGTCGCCCCTTTGGGCGTCACGCCTTCTCGTCTTGGGCCGTTCGTCGATCCAACGACGGGCGATCTCACATTGCGACTTCGGTCGGAGCGCGCGTCGCGCCTTGTGGCAGAGATCTTCTCGGCGCCGTTGGGAGTTGCTTCGAGTCTCTCGCGAACCTTCGGGAGGACCGAGGTCGACGGGATCTGGAGCACGACGTTCAAGCACGCCGAGCTCGAGGAGCGCGGTCTCGCTGCGCCTTACCTCTATGGCGTGCGCGCGTGGGGACCGAACTGGGTTTACGATCCGTCGTGGTCCGCGGGAGGCGAAGAAGGGTTTCGCGCGGATGTCGATGTCGATGGCAATCGCTTCAATCCGAACAAGCTTCTCGCCGATCCTTACGCTCCCGAGCTGACGCACGACCCGCTCTCATTGGCTCAACGCGATTTTGGACCATTTCTGTCGGGTGAAAAGCATCGTCGAGAAGACAATGCCCTCTTCGCACCGAAGAGTGTCGGCCTCCTCGATTCGGCGCAAGCGGAGACGCGTCCCGCGAAGCCGACGCGCGCTTTGGAAGACGACGTCATCTACGAAGCGCACGTGCGGGGCTTCACGATGACGGATCCGAGCGTCGTCGAGATCGAACGCGGCACGTACGTCGGCGCTGCACGAAAAGCAAAGGCGCTGCGAGCGCTCGGCATTACGGCGATCGAGCTCTTGCCGGTTCATGAGACACAGAACGAGCAAAACGATTGGCAGGCCTCGACCGAGGGCGACAACTACTGGGGGTACGCATCGCTCTCGTTCTTCGCACCCGAGCGCCGCTACGCGAGCGACAAGTCGTACGGTGGCCCCACGCGAGAGCTCCGCCGCATGATCGACGCGTTTCATGCCGAGGGCATCAAGGTGTTCGCCGACGTCGTCTACAACCACACCGCCGAAGGAAAGTCGGGAAGTGATCCCACGATCGCGCCTTTGCTCTCGCTCCGCGGTCTCGATGGGCCCAATTACTACGTGGGCGCGGCCGATCGCCGCTACGACACCGATCACAATGGCGTCGGAGCGGATCTTGCCGTTGCACGACGAAGCGCGCGCGAGCTCGTTCTCGATTCGCTCGACTACTATGCGAACACGCTCGGCTTCGACGGGTTTCGTTTCGATCTCGCGTCCGTTCTTGGCAACACGTGCGAGGTCGAATGCTTCTCGTTCGACGCGCAGGCTCCAGGTGGGCTCCTTCGCGCGATCGTGACCAGACTGAACGCGCGCTCGCCCGACGGTGGCGCAGGAACGGATCTCATTGCCGAACCGTGGGCGATCGGTGACGGCACGTATCAGCTCGGACGTTTTCCGAACGGTTTCGCCGAGTGGAACGGCGCTTACCGCGACACGATGAGGCGGGCACAAAATCGGCACGGCGTTGCTTCTGTAGCGCTCGGTGAGCTCGCAACGCGCTTCGCGGGCTCGACGGACCTCTTCGGCACTCGTGGGGCCGCAGCGAGCATCAACTTCATCGTCGCGCACGATGGGATGACGCTGAACGATCTCTATTCGTACGACCACAAACAGAATCTCCAGCCGTGGCCCTTTGGTCCTTCCGATGGTGGGGCCGACGACGATCTCTCTTGGAACCAGGGCGGAAATGCGACGGCGCAGCAGATGGCCGCGCGCACGGGAATGGCGTTGCTCCTCGCTTCGCGAGGTGTCCCGATGATGGTGATGGGAGACGAGAGGTTGCGGAGCCAGCGCGGGAACAACAACGCGTACAATCTCGATGCCGCCGGATCGTGGATGAACTGGGAGAGTAGTGCGACGGCCGACAGCTTTTCGGCGTTCGTCACCGCGTCTTTGGCCCAACGCGCCGCGTACAAGGCGCTGCGAACGCGCATTGGTC
>JAHFDV010000580.1 GCA_023248815.1 Myxococcales bacterium | reverse complement strand
AAATGCCTCATCGCGGAAGGCGCAAAGGTGCTCGTGACGGGACGCACGGAAGAGAAGTTTCAGCGCGCGCAGGAAGCTCTCGGAAGTCGCGCAGACCGGCTCGCGTTTATCTCGGGAGACAATGCCGACCCCGAATTGCCGTTGCGCCTTCGTACCGCCGTCATCGATCGTTGGGGACGACTGGACGGACTTCTCGTCAGCGTGGGAGGACCGCCTGCGAGCAAAGTCCTCGCGACTCCCGACGAGGTGTGGCGCGCTGCTTTCGAGAGCGTATTTCTCGGCGCCGTTCGACTCGTGCGCGAACTATCGGCGGCGATGCCCGACGGCAGCGCGATTGCGCTCGTCCTCGCGACGTCTGCGAAAGAAGCACTCTTGAACATCCCCATCTCGACGGGGCTTCGCCCTGGGCTTGCGATGCTCACGAAGAACTTCGCCGAAGAGCTTGCGCCGCGAAACATTCGCATCAACGCGCTTCTACCGGGAATGTTCGGAACCGATCGCGTGAAGAACCTCTACGGCGACAAGGAGCCTGCGACGGCGCACGTCGCGCTGAAACGCATCGGGGATCCCGCCGAATTCGGGAAGATGGCCGCAATCTATCTTTCGCCCGCTTCTTCTTTCGTGACGGGCGCTGCGGTCGTGATCGATGGGGGGCAGACGAAGAGCTTGTGATGCGACGCAGTGCGGGGCGTCGAGCTTCGTTTTTGATCCGAGTACACGCCAGCTCTCGCTACCTGGCGTATTCTGAGACCGATGGGCCTCTTCGACGGTGTTCTCTCGGTGTTCAAAGCGCCTGATCCGCTCGTTGCTTGGCGCGAGCAAACAGATGACGACGCGCTGCAGGCGGAACGCGCCAAAGTTTTTCTCGGTCGTCTCGGCGAGACCGTCAAAATCAGCTCCGCAGACATTCGCTCGTACCATCCGACTTCGACCGAGGTCGAGCTCCGAGGCGAAGTCGAGAGCATGCCGCTCTACATGAAGATTCGCTCCGATGGCGACGTCGACGATCTCAAGCTCACGTACTCCGCGGCGCTCTGGCCGATGGATGTGAGCTTCGATCGAAACGCCAAGAAGAACGAAGTGCCCGAGGAAGACGAAGAGGAGCGCCGCTACTTCCACGGTCCCGATGTCTATGTCGATGGGAAGAGCGGAGAGGTCGAGTTTCGCGCGCTGCCGGACGAGCTGCGGCGCGAAATCATCGAGACCATGCGGCTCCAGCGCATCCGTTGGATTCGTTCGAGCAAGGACGAGGTCGAGATCACGATGGTCGATCACGTCAACAAGGAGCACAGCATCGAACGCGTGGCTTCGGCGATCGCCCTCGCGATCAAGTTGACGAGAGTTCGAATCGTTCTCCATCACCGCAAGCCTAAGGCGATGCAGCGCTCGAAGGACGATATCGAGGGCTTCGGAAGCCTGCGCGGTATGGCGTTCGGTCGCGGCAACGAGAAGATGGTGAAGGTCGACGACTTCGTAGAGGGTGTGCTCGCGAAAGTCCCCGCCGCACGCATCGTCGATCGCGACGAAGAGCAGCGCACCGAGATTCGCTGGACGGAAGGCAACGTACCGACGCGTGTCGCCGTGGAGATCCGCGAAGACTCTTTTCCCACGGTCACCGCGGGAGTGAGGCTGCAAGGAGTGTCGAGTGCCTTCGCGCTGAACTTTGATCCGCTCGTGAGGGCGAGCTCCGAAGACGAAGATGGCTGGGCCGAGTCCGAGCGCAAAGTATTTTTCGACAAAACGGTGTTCGTCTCGAGCGCGACCACGTCCGACGACGCCGCGTTCTTGCAATCACTGCCGCCCGATGCGCTCCTTGCTTTGGTCGAGCTTTGCAAGAGCGCGCAGCAATCGATCGTCCTCGAGGAGCAAGTCCTGAGCATGGATGTCGGCCTCCTGTTCGACCACGCCGACGGGGCACGCGCGATTCACGCCGCGACGACACTCGCAAAGGCCGGCGCAAGAATTCCGCTCGGAAGTCCGACGAAAGGGACGCTCGCCATTCCAGTGTGCTGCGCCTACTGCAAAGCGCATTTTTTCAGGACGGCGACAGACGGCAATTGCAAACATTGCGGCGCGCCGAGTTGAAGCGCGTTCCCACCAAATTGCGCCTCGTTTCGAACTCGCCTCTCTCGCCGCAAGAGTCGAGGAGCTGGCACACGTTCCGGCTCGCGGCCGATCTCGTCATGGACCGCGTGGCCGGAGACATCGCCGCAAGAACCGAACTATCTGGGCCCGACTACGCCGTCCTCTCTCGTCTCGTGCTGCTCGGTCACGGAGAGTTTCGCCAACATGATCTCGCCGACTCGATGCGTTGGGACAAGTCGCGCCTCTCGCACCACCTCACGAAAATGGAAAAGCGCGGGTTCATCGAGCGACGACGCGAAAAGAAGATCGTGAGCGTGTTCGTCACGAAAGCCGGCCGCGAAGCCTTTGCGAACGCGCGACCCGTTCAGGCAGAGGCCGTCCGCGAGCACTTCGTCTCGAAGGTCGGAAAAGCCGACATGAAAGTATTGCTCGAGATCTGCGAGCGCATCCAAGCGTTTCCCGAAGAAGAGTGGTGAGTCCTTAGGGACAGCTCGCTTCGCACGCGATCTTTTTCGTCGCGCAGTCCGCCTGAGCCATAGGTTCGAATGCCATCGCCGCGCACGTTCGATCTTCAGCGCCGCAATTGGCGAGGCATCCCTGACGCTTCGTGTAGTCGATCGTCCCCTTGGCGTTTCGCGACATGTCGACGGGAGGTGGCGCGCCGAGTGACGCGCTCGGAGACGTGCCCGGCGCCGATGCCGTGTCCTTCCCTGAGAGGAGCGTGAAGTAGACGATCGCGAGAGCGACAAGCGCAGAGACGAGAAGGCCGATGATCTTCATGCAGATGTACAATACACGATAATGCCCCGCGTCGAACCGCAGAGGTTTCGATGAGTCCCGAGGACGTGCCCGCCGACGGTTCAATGCGACCACGCGTCGAGACCGTGCGCGAGCTCGAGCGGACACATCGTCGAAGATGTGCTCTTTCAAGCACGTGGAAGTGTGCGAGTAGCGAAACTCGCAGTGGGCACGCTCACCTGCTTCGTGACCTTAACGCATGCGGTCGGACCTTTAAGCCCGCTTAAAACTGACAAGCAGCCTGCCAAGGCGGCCCGGGCGCGCTTGCGTTGCGAATGCCGCAGGCTAGCGTCTTCGGCACATGACATTCGCCAGACCTACGCGAGGGTTGAGCATTTTGGCTCTCTTGTGCGGAGCATTCGCATTCAACGCGTGCGCAACCGACCCCGAGGCCGACGAGACCGAAGACGTCGTCAGCGATTCAGAAGAGGCAGTCTCCTATAGCTGCAACGAGTCGAGCGACACCGGTTACACGAATGGCAAGGCCACTCCGATCACGCTCGTCACGGTTCAAGGACGACGCATCGAGATCTCCACCGCGGACGCGTACATGGCGATGGCAGATGCTGCAGCTCGCGCGGGAGTCATCATCACCATCACGAGCGCGTTCCGCACCAACGCGGAGCAGCAATATCTCTACAACTGTTACAAGAACAAGAACTGCAACAACGGCAGCCTTGCGGCGGCTCCTGGCTACAGCAATCATCAGAGC
>JAHFDV010000187.1 GCA_023248815.1 Myxococcales bacterium | reverse complement strand
ACGTACGAATTCTTGTTCCACATTTTTCCATAGTGGAGCGTGCCGAGGGCGGTCGTCGGCGTCTGGCCGCGTAATTCCATGATGTCCAGCTCTCCGCTCGAGGGCCACCCACCGTATTCGGAGTCAGTCGGCAGCATCCAGAACGCAGGCCAGAGGCCTTGACCCTGCGGAACCTTCGCTCGAATCTCGAAGCGTCCATAGACGAAGTCGGCTTTGTTCTTCGTGTGCATGCGCGCGGACGAATAGTCGTAGGTCGACGCGTAACCCGGACCATTCGCATGGTGCGGCCCATCCTTCAGCGCCGAGAGGACGAGCTTGCCTTCCTCGATGCGCGCGTTCTCCGAACGCTCCGTGTAGAACTCTTTCTCCTGATTTCCCCAGCCCGGCCCGGAGGGGAGAAACGCGCCGTCCGCGAGATCGAAGCTCCACTTCGTTCGATCGATCGCCGTTCCTTCGAACTCGTCACACCAGACGAGATTCCACCCAGCTTTCTGCGCTTCTTTTCCTGCCGTGCACGTGTACCCAGTCGGCGCGACCGACGCATCCGTCGTCGTCCCAGTCTCTGCCGCTGAGGCACTGCCCGCATCCGCTGCCTAGCCGCCCTTGTCTCCGTTCTCGTCTTTCGAGTCGTTCGTGCTGGTGCACGCGAGAGCACTCGTAACCTGTACGAAGCCAATCATCAGAGCCATCGACGTTTTCATGAATCTCCTCGTGACGCCGACGGGCGGGTCGAGCGCGAAGCTGCAAAAGCCGTTCCCCACGCACCGGGCGACGCTTCCTCCTCGATCTCAGTGCGTCGATCGAGAGCCATCGCCGCATCGGTCCGCAGAGAGCCGATGATCGGACCTTGGAGGTCCGATGCGCGGCGCTCAGGGGGCGCAGCAGCGAAAGCCCTGATTCGGCGCGCGGTAGTCGCGGCGAGCGGAGCGTCCCGTGAAGCCACACGTCTGTTCTGCAGAAGCGCTGTCGTACGCTCCCCCGCGTGAAAAGCAGACGTCGGAAAGATCGTTGTCGCTGAGGCAGCTGTCGACCCATTCCCACGCGTTTCCGATGAGGTCGTTCACTCCCGTCGGCGTCGTGCAGCCTGCGAATACCCCGACGTTGGCGAGGGCAGTCGAGGCGGTGTTGCACGCGGTGCGATCGGCATTGCCGGTCTGACAGACGCCGAACCAAACGTCGTCGCTGGTGGCCATGCGCGAAACGGGGAGTGCTCCGCCCGCTACGGAGCCACAGAGCGTTTTCCCCGCCCATGCGCAGTAGAACTGCGCGTCGCAGAAGTCGACGTTGACGACGGGGAGAGCTTCCGCTGCGACGGGCCACACACTGGGCGTGAAATCCTTCTGAGCTTTGCATGCGGCCGCGATCGGCGAGAGTGAAGCGAGGTCTTTCGAGGCTGCGAGAAACTGCGCGTAGCTCGCGTTCGTCACCTCCGCGTGGTCGATGCACGAGCCCGCGACGCGAACCATCGCGCTGCCTTTTCCCGATGGGCAATCGGCGCTGGTCGCATCGGTGACATCGTTCGTGATCGCATCGCGGCCACTGTCGACGCAGCTGCCCGTGGCACACGAGGAGAGCGCGTCGATGTCTACTCCGAATGAGCAGGCCGCGAAGACCGAGAAGACCGATGCGACACACGCGCTTGCGAGCACGACAACCACTCGCCGAATGATGCGCATGTGCGGCGCAACGTGCCCGAAAGGGCGTGTCGCGCGCAACGAAGAAATGGGGCCAAGCTGGATGACGGAGCGGCTGGCGTGATAGCTCATGAAGATGGCCGAGGACGAGCGCGCGGAAGAGGAGTCGTGGGTCGAGCTTCGGCGGTTTTCCGACGGGATTCTTGCGAAGACCGTCGCAGATTTTCTAGAAGGAAGCGACATCGAGGTTCGGCTTCACGGAAGCGCGGCGGAGAGCGGCATCGGCATCTTCGGCGTCACGCCCGATATTCGTCTTCTCGTGCGCGAAGCTCGCCTCGATGCCGCGCACGAAGCGCTTCGCGCGCTCGACCGCGCAGACATCGACGACTCCCCCTATCGCGATTCGAGTCCGAGGACGGAAGCGGAGGTTGCGGCCGACGCGCAAGGAACTCGTGATCTTCGCGATCGCAAAAAGGCGTGGTTCGCGCCGATGCTGGCGGTCCTCGTGCCCGTCGGCGGCGGTCATTTCTACGCACGTCACGGCATCGTCGGTTTCGGGATCATCGCATCGATGATTGCCGCAACCGTGACTGGGCACCCGGAGGCGATTCTTGGCGTCGTCGCGTTCGACGCGATCTTCTCGTTCTTTGCGACGAAACGCCTCAACGAGAAGCGCGCCTGGTCGCGCGCGAAGCAAGGCGTCGTGAGCGTGGCCCTCGTAGCGGCGACGCTCCTTTTCGGAACGGATTTTCTTTCCGACGTGCGTTCCCAGTCACTTTCGTGCGAGCAAATGTTCGCTGAAGGCGTTCTTCGGACCGAGCTCGGACCGGGAAGCTTCGCAGCCGGTGGGAAGTCGTCGGCTGGTTCTTGTCAGCAGTCCTTCGTGACGGCGGATGGACAGAGTCGTGTGGTCGCCGCGCACGTGTTTGCAAAAACGTCGGGAGCGAAAGCCGCGATCATGCCCGAAGTGCGTGGCACTGCCGTGGTGCAGAACCTCGGCGACGAGGCGATTCGTGAGGAGGTCCGGAACGGGACGAACGATTCTTACTGTCGCGTGACGACGCGAAAGCGGAGAGCACTCGTATCGGCGAGTGGGACTTGCGATTCGCACCTCGAGGCGCTCGTGCGCTTGGCTCTCTCGAAGATGGAGTGACGGCCACGGCCAAAAATATCGGGTCGAGCGCTATCCCCCGTTCGTTCAGGCGTGAAGTCGCCGTAGACTGCCCGAACGTGAGATCACTCGCCGCAGCGCACGAAGCATTGGGACAAAGTGGCCTTCCCTTCGGTTAAAGCGTCGAGGCTTCGTGCGGCTTTGCTCTTCTGGACCGCGGGGACGGTTGCCGAGGCGCTCGTCTTCCTTGCGAAGCTCGTCGAAACCGCCATTCATGGGCGCTTTCTTCGCGGCCGAGCGCTCGCGCTCATTCCCGCTCAGGCGATTGCCGCGGTTGTCACTCCCATCGCGTTACTCGTTCTTGCGGTTCATCTTCCGAAGAAAGCGAAGGTGCGTCCGCTGGCATGGACGACCTTCGCGTTTGCGGTCCTCGCGTTCCTCGTGCACGACGCGGCCGATCTCCTGCGCCTCTCACTCGATTTCTGGATCATGATCGGAGAGATCGTCTCCATCGGTTGGTGGATCTGGTCCTTCGAGCTCGTGCTGACGGTCGTCTTGTTTCGCCGTGTGGCATCGCTCGCGGCGGCGCCGACGTCCGGCAATCAGCTCGAGTCTCATCTGCCGCAGATTGCGCGCGCATGCATCACCGTCGTCTTTTTGAAGTGTGCGCTCGTCTTCGGCGAAAGCTCCTCCTGGATCGGCGCGCCGCTCGGCTCGAGCGCTTCTCTGCGCGCGCTCACCGAGAAGCTCGTCGTCTCCCTCGAGCTCGGGCAGCGAGCTCTCGCGATCGCGCTCGGAGCGGTCGTTGCCTCACGGTTCCGTGGCGGGGCTCGTCAGGAGATGCGCGACTAGCACTGAGCCGTCGTTTGGAACCAATGTGCGCGACGCTGAAGTGCTTAGCGGAAGACGTAAGCTCCAACCAAGCAGACCCGCGAGCATCGGCTTGTTACCGTCGCGCCATGAATCTCGCCCGCTTTCATGCGTCTCCCAAATCCGGTTCGTTCTTCACGTTCCTGGCAATCGTCGCCTCGTTCGAAGCATGTGACAGCGAGACCAATGGCGAGCTACCGAAGCCGGACGCGGCGATCTCGGGGGACTCGGGCCCTCAGCTCGACAGCGCGGGAATCGATTCGGCGACGGAGGATGCGGACGCAATAGATGCAGATCAAGGCGATGCGAGCGATGCTGCGGACGCTGGGCCTGCATTGAATGGTCTTTACACGCATCTCGATGGAAAGCTGATCTCGGTCGACCCGGTGACGGGGGCGACCAACGAGATCGGTCCGACGGGGCAGCCGGGGTACGTCGTCTTCGCGTGGGACGACACGGCGAAAGTCGCACGCGTCATCACGAGCCCCGCCGAGTCCGCAACGGTGACGGCGATGCCGAAGCTCGGCACGATCAACTTGTGCACCGGCGCGATCACGAGCGGTCCCGCGATCACGCTGAATGGCACACAGGTGCTTCGCGCCGAGGGGCTCGCGCAAGATCCGGGAACGGGGACTTTCTACGTTGCTTTCGGAACGGTTGCGGGATCCAGCAATTGGTACCGTTCGGAGAATTCAGGAACGATCGACATCGCAACCGGGTTCGTCACGAAAATCGGCAGCCACAACACGACGCAAGACGATGCCGACGCAATCACGTTCGTCGGAAACGTCCTTTACCTCGTCGACACGGGCTCGATCTATTCAATCGCGAAGGCAACAGGGGTCGCGACGCTCGTCTCGAACGCGAGCTCGAGTCTCCACATCGCCTACGATCCGACGCGCGACGTCACGTTTGGCAGTATCGGCCAAACGGACGCGACGGGGAGGGGGGTTGCGACGGTGAACCTCTCGACGGGCGCCCTCACTAAACTTGGAGCGGGCATTCCGGATACGACTTCTCCCGGTAAACAGATCACCGCTCTCGTGTCTGCGCCCAAGCCCGTGTGTCCCTGACGCGTCAGAAATCGACGCGCAAAAACGGCAAATGGCGAACGCGCGAGCTACTCAGCTCGAGCCCGCGAACGTCTCCTTCGGGAGTGCGCAGGACCTTCACGCCGAGCAGATTCGGCAAGACGAAACGATCCTCCGCGAACGCCGCGAGCGGAATCGACATTCCGTGCGCGGTACACCACACGGTGTCGTCGTCTTCGTAGAGCACGACACACGTACCGATCTCATCGCAGGCGAACTCCGCGCGAAATCCTTTCCAAGAAAGGCGGTGGGCGGAGAAGGTATCGAGTGAGATGGGCTCGAGAAGCTCGAAGATGGTCGGCGGAGCTTCCGTGGGCTCCACGCTTCGCGCTTCGAAAAATCGAACGCCATCCTTCTCTCGGAAGGTCCATTCGGCCTCCTCGCCGTCGAGACGATAAGTATTCGCCCGCGTCTCTCGGAGCACATACGACTCGTCTGCGATGAGAACGCGGAGCGAGCCGCCATCGGCCGTCACGTGCACGATTTCTTCGGAAGAGGAATCGCGATAGTGCCCAACGAGTGCGCTCGCGCGAGCCAACGCGTCCGAACGCGGAGTTTCGGGAAACGAGTAGCTCGCGCGCGGCGAATCCCGGAGCTCGCTTTCGAAGACGATGTCGGCGATCTCGCGGATGAGCACCGCAGGGCGACGGTCTGACCGATTGCAAAAGCAAATGAACGAGACGCCCTGATCCGAAAAGCGCATGTGTCGCGCTCGGAACGCGGCGTCTTTGCCAGGATGTCCCGTCGTCGGAAGGCCTCGATAGTTTCCGCGCACGAGACCCGACGCATACGGAATCTCGAGCCCACTCTTCAGCGTGATCGGCTTTTGCATTCGGATGATGCTGGCCAGCCCGTTCGCAAAGCCCGCCGACAAATGCGCGTCCCACTTCGCGAAGTCTTCGAGCGTCGTTTGCAGGTTCGTCGGGCCCGCTAGGCTAAAGTTCGGCAAATCGAGGACGAAAGCGCCGTCCACTTTCTTGTAGGCCGAGGCGCGAGTCTTCTCCACGCGCAGGCCGTCGACCGCAAAATAGGTGTTGGCCATTCCGAGAGGCGCAAAGACGAGACGTTCGGCGACGTTCTCGAATGACTCCTGAAGGGCGCGTTCGACGGCGACCGCGAGGAGCGTGTAGCCGGTGTTCGTATATTGCGCGCTCGTGCCCGGTGCGAAGTTGAGCGAGCGCTGCTTCATCACGACGTCGAGCGCCATGCCTTGTGTAATCGGAGCACCTTCGCTCATTCCCGCGAGCTCGAGCAGCTGCCATTGATCGCGGAGGCCGCTCGTGTGCGACAGCAAGTCTTGGAGCGTGATGATGGCGCCGTAGTCTGGAAGCTCGGGAACATGCCTCCGCACGTCGTCTTGGAGAGAGAGCACCCCCTCGTCTGCGAGACGAAGGACTATCCCCGCAGTGATCTCTTTCGACAGCGATGCAACGTGAAAGGACGTTCGTGAATCGTTCGGCAACGCTCCCTCGATGTCGGCAAGCCCGAACCCCTGCGCGTGAACGAGGCCCTCACTCGTGACGATCCCGAAGACACCACCAGGCTCGCCGCTCGCAGACCAGCGTGCGACGCGTTCAGTGATGGCAAAGCGGAGCGGCGAATCGTCGTCGAACGCAGCTTGCAGCCTCGGGTGCTTAGACATCTCTTTACGCGTGCGCTGGTCGAGCGTTGGGCCGTGAGGTCAAAGGCGCCGTGCCGTGAAGTCGTGGAACGCGACGGTGCCGGTGCCCCCATCTCCGTCGTAGTAGAGCTGGAATCCGACCTGGCCGCTCGGCAGATCGAGCGCGCCAGAATCGGTCTCGGCCGAGTAGGTGGCTTGCGCTTGCCATTCGTTGGGCTCGGTCTCTCCTCTCCAGATGCGGCCGCGAAGGTTCGAAGGCGCTCGTCCTTGAATCTGCATGTGTAGTTTGAAGGGAACGTTGGGAGAGACGACGAAGCTGCTTTCCGCCGAGTTGTCGTCCGATCCGAACTTGAGCGTCGTGGCCTGATTTTTTGACGGAGGAATCTTGACCAAGAGCTCGTACATCGAACCGGAAGTGGCGCGTGCGAGAAGTCCCATATACAGCGCTGCCGCGGGCACCTCCGAGATGGAGAAGGACGCCGTCACGTCCACGTCGCTGACGTCCGTTCCAATAGTGGCCTTGACCGTTTGCGTCGCCCCTGCTCGCAGGAAAGCGGACCCGTCTCGGACCGAGAACGCTCCCGCGGCCGTGGTGTCGAGGAGCCAACTCCCTCCGATTTTCGCCTCGCCCAAGCCGTCGGCGTGAGGTACCTCGAAGTCGTCGAATGCGAAGATCGCCGCTGCGTCGAAGGGAGCGACGCCTGCGTCGGCATCTGCGGTATCGCTCGCGTCGCCCGAAGCGTCGGGCGTGGTGTCCGTCGTTCCTTCACGGTCGACGCCGAGAAGGGCGCGACATGCGACGAGAGTTCCCGGCACAGCCACTAGAAGCGTGGACCGAATGAGGCAGCGGACCATCACGGCAACGATAGCAAATTCGAGAGTGACGGCGCGCTCTCACGTAGGACTCTTGGTTCGGGCCGCCATCGGCAGTTCCCTTTCCTCGTCGTCCTCGCTGCCCCTGAGAAGAGGCTAATGCGACTCGTGTTACGCTTTCTCCGTCTTCATGCGCATCGGCAAGTATGAACTGCTTTCGGAGCTCGCTTCGGGCGGGATGGGGACGGTGCACGTTTCGAGACAAACCGGCGACGGGGGGTTCTCGCGCCTCGTCGTCGTGAAGAGACTCCACGCGCACCTCGCCAACGAGAGCGAGTTTCGAAACATGGTGCGTGACGAGGCGATGGTCGCCTCGCAGATCCGTCACCCAAACGTCGTCCCCGTCCTCGATGTCGTCGAGCACGAGAATGAAATCTGTCTCGTGATGGAATACGTGCCGTCGGTGCCGCTCTCCGTACTGATTCGTGCGGCGAAGGCCAATGGAGAGCTCCTCCCGGCGCCCGTCGTCTCGCGCATCATTGGAGACGTTCTCGGTGGTCTTCATGCAGCGCACGAGGTGCGGGATCTCTCCGGCAATCTTCTCGAGGTCGTGCATCGTGACGTGAGCCCACAGAATGTTTTGGTCGGCGTCGATGGTTGCGCGCGCCTCATCGACTTCGGGATCGCAAAGGCCGCCGTCCGCTATGCGCGCACGAAGTCGGGGGATCTGAAGGGCAAGATCTCGTTCATGTCACCCGAACAACTCCAACGAAAAGAGGTCGATCGCCGCGCCGACATTTTCGCGGCTGGTGCCCTGCTCTTCGAGACGCTTTCTGGGACGCCGCTCTTCGACGGAATGGACGAGGGCGCCATTCTGCTCGGTATTCTCATGGGAAAATCACGCAGTCTCTCCGCATACGGACTTCCGCCAGAGGTCGACGAGCTCGTCACCAAGGCGACGGAGAAAGACCGTGAAGAGCGCTTCGCGACGGCGCGTCTTTTCGAAGAGGCGCTCGAAGCGACGATACCGCCGGCATCGTCCCACGAGGTCGCCGCGATCGTGCAGCGTCTCTGCGGAACGACCATCGACGAGCGCCGGGAGCTCATTCGCGCGCGCGTCGAAGAATCCGAACGACGCGCCTTCGAGACGGTCGAGGCAACGTCGTATCCATCTTCCGCCACGAACCCTTCGACGACCACCGCAACCAAGAGCTCGAGGCGCTGGCCATTTCTCATCGCCGGGTCAGTTGCGACCATCGCGGCCTTCGCTTTTCTTTCGCGCGCGACGTGGGGGCCACGAGACATCAAAGCGTCGCCCAACCCGTCTTCCGAGTCATCGTCCGCCGCGATCGAAGCGACGCGAGATGCGTCGACGAACCCGCCACCGACTCTCTCCGGTTCGGCTCCAAGCGCGACGCTTCCGGCACCATCTGCATCGAGTGAAGCAAGCGCGAAGATTTCTGGAGTTCTTCGAGCGCCTTTGCCCGCACAAAAAGGCTTGAAAAATGGACGTCGTTCGGGGCGAACGGGTTCGTCGTCATCTTCCGATCTGAAGACGTTTCCGTACGCCAAGTAAGCCGTGCTCTCTTGCGCCGGCGTGCGCGAGAGAGAGTCGCGACTTAACAGATCATGAGCGCATGCTATGTTCGAAAAATGCGTCGTGCGTTTCTCGTCTGCGCGTGCATGGTCGCGTGCAACGCATTTTCAGAAGACCTGAGGCCAAGAGACGGGGTCGGAGGTGATGGTGGCGTCGGTGAGGGAGCAACCGAGGGAGGACTTCCGGCCGTCGATCAAGAAGCGAAGCTCATCGCGCCGGACGACGGTTCTCATCGGGCTCTCGTGGCGACCAACGAAGCGTTTGCGTGGTCGACTTCGAAGAACGCGAAAAACGGACTTCGCATTTTTGGACAGTCACTCGCCGAAGGCAGCGCGCCTCAACCCTTCGCGCCGATGCCGTGCGGCGCCGATACGCTGTCCGGCTATCTCTTCGCTTCGGGAGAGCGCATCTTCGCATCCAACGAAGGTTGCTTCGGATGGCTCTGCTACTTCGATGCAGCCAATCCGAAACAGCTCAACTGCGCGTACGACGGAAACAGCGGCTTCTATCGCCTCGCAGGAGACGCCGCGGGCGGACTCGCGAGCGAGGGCGGCGACGGCGCGGACAAAGAGCACCGTCTTCGTTCCTTCTCGCCGACGTTCGACAGCAAAGTCGTCGTCGCGCAAGGCGATGTCGATGTCCCCGACCTTTCGAAGAATGGCAGCATCGATTTTACGGCGAGCACGAATGCCGTCTATTGGACGGAAGTCGTCGAGGGATCGATGCTGCGCGTCATGGTGTGCGGCCGGCCGCTGTCGAAGTGCCAAACGCCAGCGGAGATCTTGAAGCCGCGCGCGGGAGCGCCCGTGGCGATCGCGGCGACGGATGATTCCGTTTTTGTTGCGTATGAAACGAGCGATCGAAAGAGTCGGCTCGTACGTGTGACGGCGGGTGTCGAGGCCCCCTTCGCAACGCCGAGTGCGTCGATCGGCACGCTCAAGATCGCCGGGACGAATCTCGTGTGGAACGAAGGCGCGTCGATGGAACGTGCGGCGCTCGACGGAAGCGGAAAGCCCGAGGTCATCGGACACGCCCCCAATGGCGAGGCCATCACTCACCTCGCGGCCACTCCCGACGGAACCAAAATCCTGCTCATGACGAGCCAAGGCGTGTACCGGCTCGACCTTCGGAAGTGATTGAAAAGACGGTGGAACGAACGGCGTCTGGTTCGATGAACGGACGCCTTCGAGCCAAATACGATTCGCGGGTTTACGAATCGCCTCGTCCCCGTGTCCTACCCGCATGCGGACCTCTGTCTCGAAACCGCGCGCGCTCGGCGTGCTCGATGCTGTCTATGCACTCAGTATGCGCCCTTCGAGTGCCATGGGCACGCTCGGTGTCGCGCTCCCCACGTTCGCAG
>JAHFDV010000579.1 GCA_023248815.1 Myxococcales bacterium | reverse complement strand
TCTCCAGACATCTTCTTGCCGGCCGGATTCGAATTTCAGCCGAGTGTTTCGCCCGAGGTGCTCGCTGCTTCGCTAGAGCGCCCTTCGAACTCCGTCGTCTTCTTCACCCCAGAAAATAGCGCCTTTACGTTCGAGCGGAGCGCGATGGCGACCCTCGAGACACTGCTTGTCGCGCCACCGAAGATCGCCCGCATCGACGTGCAGGAGCTCGAAGCGTTGCTCGCGGCGCCGAAGTCCGAGCTTCGCGCGCCCGACGTCGACTTGTTCCCCGCCGGTGATCTCGCCACGCCCGAAGCGTCGCAAGGCGAGGAATGAATGGCGGCACCGAGGAATCCGCTCGAGCGACTCTTCGAAGATTTTGCAGCTCCGCTCGTCCTCGGTGGCCCCGTGTCGCCGAGGCGCTTCCTCTCGGGAAAGCTCGCGCTCGACATCGGTGATCGCGAGCCCGCGGATGCGACGCGCTTCTTCGACTTCCAAGAGGCGAGGCTCCGCACACTGAGGAAGCTTTTGCCGCTCGAGCGTGTCCCGAATCCGAACGGGAACGAGTGGGCGCTCGTCGCCGCGATGCACGATCTCGTGCTTCTTTTGCACCCAGATTTTCAAGGTGCACTTCGCTCGCCCATGCGGCAACGCGTGTTGAAGAGTGTCCTTGCCACGGCGAGCCAGGTCCCTCTCGCAAAGACCTTGGGAGAAGCGCTCATGCGCCATTCGTTCTTCGCGAACCTCTGCGATCTGAGCCGCAACGACAAGCGGGTCTCCTGGTGGACCGGTTCGAAGACCTTCGAGGGCCGAGAGCCCGACGCCCGACTTCTCGCGTGGCCAAAGCTTCGTCGCGTCGACATCGTCACACGGGCGAGGCCCATCGAGAAGCTCGTGCTCGCGCGAAGCTACGCCGACAGTGACTCGCGCAAATCGTTCACGATGGGAAGCGCCATGAACGAGCTCCTGCAGCGATCTCCGCTCACGGCGATCTTGCATGCGGGCCTCTTTGCGGAGTTCGCCTTCACGGACGAGCTCGTGTCTTGGCTCGAGCTCGCACCCGCACGCCAGGTCTTGCTGCGCGCGCTACGCGTCGATCCGCATGCGCAGATTCGAGTCGAGGCGATGAAGCGCGCCGCCAAGTCACTGCCGAATCCTGTCGTGGCGCAGTTTCTCGAAGCCCACGCCGAGGAGCTGCGCGCGTACGGTTCGACGCCGCAAGGATTCTCCGCTCCGGATCTCTAGCCCCGTGAGCCGACGAGCTCATTTCGTCTCGTTGCGATTGTCCGATGCGCGCGTGAGCATCCGAAGATAGCCCGCCGCGGAGCGCGCCAAGACGAGCGCCATTCGCAGCTTGCCCGTCTTCCGCGGCACGAGCTTCTTCGCGATATAGCGCTCACGTGTGAGCGCGCGCTGACGTTTGCCGGAAGACGTCTTCGGAATCGATCCGGGCGCGACGAGCACGACTTCGTCGACTTTCAGTCCCGTCTGCTCCGCGACCGCCTTCGAGAGATTGTCGGCGAGCGACCGCTCTCTCGCCTGCTCTCGGGAGAGAGACGTCTCGCACACCAAAATCGCGGTCTCGCCTCCTCGATCTTGGTCGACGACGGAGAATGCGACGACGCCTCCGGCCCTCACGCCTTCCACGCCCTCGGCAACACGCTCGACGTCTTCTGCGTGGTAGTTGTGGCCACGCGCGATGATGAGGTCCTTCTCGCGACCCGTAACGAAGAGGTCTCCTTCGTGCATAAATCCGAGATCGCCGGTCCAGAGCCAACCGTTGCGGAGCGCCCTCTCCGTCGCTTCTTCGTCGCGGAAGTATTCGCGCATCACCGATGGCCCGCGCACGATGATCTGTCCGACATTGCGTTCGGCGAGTGGCTCACCTCGCTCGTCGACGACGCAAAGCTCGTGTCCCGGCATCGCTTTACCGAGACTCACGATGGTGGTCGTGCCCGCTCCCTCCGCGAGCTCGACGCGTCCCTCGGAAAGAGCGCTTCGTCGCGCGACCACGTAGCGCACGGGATCTCCAGGCGTCGGAAAGCTCACGGCAAGTGCAGCCTCGGCGAGCCCGTACACGGGCAGAATCGCGTTTTCGTGGAAGCCGTTCTCTTTGAAGCGACGCTGGAAGTCGACGACGTGGCGATGGTTCACGGGCTCGGCACCGTTCAAAAGGACGCGCCAAGACGAGAGATCGAGCCCTACGCGTTCTTCCTCCCGGATGTGCTTCACGCAAAGCGCCATCGAGAAGTTCGGGGCTGCCGAGATCGTGCCTTTGTAGTCTTGGATGGCGCGTAGCCAACGGATGGGTCGCCCGAGGAACGCGACGGGCGACATCAGCACGAGAGGGATTGCATAATACACGGGGCAGAACACGGCGCCGATGAGGCCCATGTCGTGATAGAGCGGAAGCCAACTCACGAGGACGTCATGCCGATTGATGTGCGCGCCTTGACCTTGCGTATGAACGTTTGCGCAAACGTTTGCGTGGGTGAGACGAACGCCGCGCGGACTTCCCGTCGATCCTGACGTGTACTGTAAGAGAGCGGTGTCCTCGGGCCCGAGAGCGACCGGCGTCGCTTCGCCTAGCTCTTCTCCGCGCTTCGAGAGCTCGTCCATCGATTCGACGCCTCGAAAGCCAGCGTGTGAGGTCGCGAGGTCTCCGAGAACTTTCCGGAGCTTGGGCGTCGTGATGCAGAAGGCGACCTCCGCATGCCGGGCCACGTGCTGCAGGCGCTCGAGCGCGACCCCGATTCGCTCGACCATCGCAGGCGGATACGACGGAACCGGAATCCCTCCCGCGATGAGAATGCCGAAAAAGGAGACGATGAAATCGAAGGAAGTCGGCAAGACGATGAGCACGCGCTCGCCACGAACGAGTCCTCTTTCGAGAAGGGCGCTCGCACACTTCTTGGCGGCGCTGAGAATCTCTGCCTGAGTGCGGAAGGTCGGCGCGGTGGTTTCACGTTCGCCGAGCAAGGTCACCCCAATCGGTGGCTGCACCGTCGCGGCATGAACGAGCGCGTGAACGATCGTTGGATAGAACGTCTCGATCGTCTCGGTGGGTCCAGGGACGCCGAACTTCCAAGACGCGCTTCGGAAGCCAATCGTAGCCGCGTCTTCTTGCACGCCGTCGGTCATGGGATGCGCGCGCTCATTCCGGTTCGCGCCGCTTTTCTGAGCTGCGCGTCAACATGCGCAGGTAGCCCGTAGCGGATCGCGCGAAAACGAGCGCAAGCCTCATCTTGCCGGTCTTTTGCGGGACGAGCTCATCGGCGAGGTACCGCTGACGCGTGAGCGCGCGCTGCCTTTTGCCGGAAGACGTCTTCGGAATGGTGCCCGGCGCGACGAGCACCACCTCGTCGATCTTGAGACCGGTCTGCTCGGAGATCTTCTCCGACAGGTTCGAGGCGAGCTTCCGTTCGCTGGCCTCCTCTTCGGTGAGAGTCGTCTCGCACACGAGGATCGCGACTTCGGTCCCCTTCTCTTCGTCGATGAGCGCAAAGGCAACGATACCGCCGGGGCGAGCACCTTCCACGCGCTCGGCGACGCGCTCGATGTCTTCCGCATAGTAGTTGTGACCTCGCGCAATGATGAGGTCCTTCGCGCGACCGGTCAC
>JAHFDV010000186.1:457-10109 GCA_023248815.1 Myxococcales bacterium | reverse complement strand
TCAAGTTGTACGACTGAAAGATGAAGCCGACCGTCGACGAACGCCACGTCGCGAGCGCGCCGTCGTCCATCGAGTCGATGCGCTTGCCATCGATCGTGATTGAACCGCTCGTCGGGTGATCGAGCCCGGCGATGAGATTGAGAAGCGTCGACTTGCCGGAGCCCGACGGCCCCATGAGCGCGACGTAGCCGCCTCTCGGGATCGCGAGGTCGAGCGACTTCAGCACTTCGAGCGTCTCGCCGCCGCGCGTAAACGCTTTCGAGATGCCTTTGAGGTCGATGAGTGCTGGCCCAGCTTCTCGAGAGGGGCTCTTCTGAGAGGACTCGTTCGTCGTCGTGGTCGCTTCGCTCATGTGGGTGCCTTCTCCTTGATCGGTTTGCCGTCTGAAAGTGTGGGGGGAGCGTCGCGCACGATGCGCGTCCCGGGTGCAGGGCCTTCGAGAAGCTCGAATCCATTGCCGAGCGCTTCGCCCGTCGTGATCTCGCGGAAGCGCACGTTGGAGCCGTCGATGAGAAAGACGCCTTTTTTTCCGTCGCGCGAGACGATCGCCGCGCTGGGGACGACCGTCTTCGGCTTGGCTTGGAGATCTTTCTCGTCGAGTGCCTTCGAGAGGAAGCTGACGCGCGCGGACATGTCCGGCGAGAGTCGCGAAGGTTCGTCGATGAACTTCACCTTCACGGTCGCCGTCGCCTTGGCGCGATTGATACGCGGGCTCACGTCGACGACTTCGCCGCGATGACGCTTGCTGCCGAGCGCATCGAGGATGATCTCGGTGGGGCCGGCGATCTTCACGAGACCGAGACGAATTTCAGGCACGTCCGTTTCGACGAGCAACGTCTTGAAATCGGCGATCTCGACGATGGATGTCTGCGGACCGACGACGTCGCCGATCTGCGAGGGCTTGTTCATGACGGTGCCATTGATGGGCGAGACGATCGAAAGGTTGTGCATGCCCTGCGAGAGCACGTTCGCTTCGGCATTCGCCGCGGACGTTTCGGCTTCTGCAGAAGCGATTTGCGCATGAAGGGATCGTGACCGAGCCGTGAGATCGTCGACGCCAGCGCTCGCGATCGCGCCCGAAGCGACGAGCTTTTTGTCGCGCTCGAGCTGAATGTCGATCTCGGCCGCCGAAGCCTTGGCCATCTCGATCTTCGCTCGCGCCGAGGCCGCCCGCGCACGCGCCGAAGCGAGTGAGCTCTCCTGATCGGCCGCGTCGAGCTCGAAGAGCACTTGCCCCGCCTTCACGACATCGCCCTCTTTGACGGTCACCTTCGTGAGCCGACCAATGACTTTGGCGCCGACGCGCGCGACGGTTTGCGGGATGACGTATCCCGTCGAAGTGAGATCCATCGCCGCCTGCGAAGGCGAGATCGTGAGCACCTCCGTCGTCGCCACTTCCGTCTTGAAGACGATCGACGTCAGGTAAGGCGCAGCGACGACGCCACCAGCGACGAGCGCGCCGATGATGACGAGAGGAACGATGACTTTGCTCGCAGAACCGCGTGGCTTGTGAGCCGGTGCAGATCCTCCGGAGCTACCGGAGCCTCCGCGATCGATGCGGAGCGATGCGAGATCTTGCGAGAGCTGATCCGACATGGGGCGCGCACGATACTATATTTATGCGCAGGTGAGTGACCCCCGCGCACCCAATTCTCCTCAGATGAAATAGCGCCCGTGGAGCCGCTTGTAGGATCCTGATTTCACTCCTAAGAGAGCCTCCGTGTCGGAAAAACACGTCATCGTGGTGGGCGGAGGTCACAACGGTCTCGTCGCCGCCTGCTACCTCGCAAAGGCTGGCTTCCAGGTCACGGTCCTCGAGCGTCGTAGCGTCGTCGGGGGCGCGGTCTGCACCGAAGAGGTGATTCCGGGCCACAAGATCGACACGGGCTCGAGCTGTCACATCATGATTCACCTCACGCCGATCCTGCGCGACCTCGCGCTCGAGCAGCACGGCCTGACCTATATCGATCTCGATCCGTTCGCGTGGGCTCCCATCCCGAAAGAAAAGGGCGGGGGAGGCATCGGCTTCTATCGTGACGTCGAGAAGACGTGCGCATCGATCGCACGGATCTCTCCGCCCGACGCCGAAAATTATCGGAAGTTCGTCACGTTCTGGCAGGCCATCTATCGCGGCGTCATGCGCTCGTTTCTTTCGCCGCCGACACCGGGCGCGCTGATGATGGCGATGAGCTCGGGGCAGTTCAACGATCGCCAAAGCGGCATCTCGACGCCTGAAGTCTTGCGACGCATCTTCATGAGCTACGGCCAGCTCCTCCGCGAATCGTTCGAGCACGAGAGCGTGCGCGCGGCGATGATTTGGCTCGCAGCGCAGAGCGGTCCCCCGCCTGATCAGTCGGGAAGCGGCGCTTTTGCAGGCTTTCACGCGATGATTCACGAGAGTGGCGCCAAGCATCCGCGCGGCGGTTCGGGGGAGCTCACGCAGGCGCTTGCGCGATCATTGAAAGCAAACGGCGGAGTCGTTCGCACCGATGCTCCAGTGAAGCGCATCGTCGTCGATGGCGGCATCGCCGCAGGCGTCGAGCTCGAAGGCGGTGAGATTCTTTCGGCCGATGCCGTGCTCAGCGCGTGCCATGTCGTGACGACCTTCGATCGCTTGCTCGGCGACGCGTGTCCGGCCGATCTCCGAAAACGCGTGAAGCAATGCCGCATCGGCAATGGCTTCGGAATGATCGTGCGCTGTTCGACGACGGAGTTGCCGCGCTACGAAGGCGCAGAAGACGACGAAGACGCAACGGTCGGCATGCAGCTGCTCTGTCCGAGCGAAGCCTATTTGCAGCGCGCCTACGCCGAGTCCTCGTTGAGAATCCCCGCGACCGATCCCGCGGTGCTCGGCATGACCTTCACGCGCGTCGACGACACGATTGCGCCGAAGGGCCGCCACACGCTCTATGCGTGGTCACAATATTTTCCGTACGAGCTCGCGAAAGGCACCTGGGCGGACGAACGCGAGCGCGCGGCCGATCGCATTCTCGGCGTCGTCGAACGCCATGCCCCGAACATGAAGGGCGCCGTGTGCGAGCGATTCATCCAGACGCCGCTCGATCTCGAAGAGCGCTTCGGGCTCCTTCGCGGCAACGTGATGCATCTCGAGATGGATCTCGATCAGATGTTTCTCTTTCGCCCGCTCCCCGAGCTCTCGAGCTACACGACGCCCATTCCGCGCCTCTTTTTGACGGGCGCGAGTACTCATCCTGGTGGCGGCGTGATGGGCGCGAGTGGCTACAACGCAGCGAAGGTCGTCGGACGCGCGCTCTCGGGTGGCTGGTTTTCGTGACGTATCTCGGTTTTCTGTTGCGGTATCTCGTTCCGCCGATCGCCTTCGTGCTCGGCCTGTCGTTGAACCGCGTCAACAAGCCCTTCTTGCGTGCGCTCGGTCTCACGCTCGCCATCGTGTACGTGGCGACCATCCCGTGGGACAGCCTCGCGATCCGCTGGGGCATTTGGTGGTTTCCTCCCGAGCGTCTCCAGGGAGCGCTCATCGGTCCGCATCTGCCGATCGAAGAAGCCGCCTTCTTCGGCCTTCAAACGGTGCTCGTCGCGTTCGTATGGAGATTCGTTCGTTCCTTCGACCGTTCCGAGGCGAGGTGAGATGAATCTCGGACACGCAACGTACATCGCGTGGCTCCTCGGCGCGGCGCTCCCCGTCGCGATCGGGCAATGGGTCATCTCTCCCGCGCGCCAACGCGCAGCACTTCGCGCCACCGTGATCTCGACGCTCGGAATCGGCACCTACCTGTCGATCGCCGATCGCACGGCGATTCACGAAGGGATCTGGACGTTCTCCGACGAGCTGACCCTCGGCGTGCGCATCCTCGATGTGCCGCTCGAAGAAGTGCTCTTCTTCTATCTCACGTCGCTGCTCGTCGCGCAGAGCCTCGCGCTCTTCACCGCGAGCTCGAAGATCATTCCCAAGACGAGGGATCGAGACGCCGACGCACCTGCGTGAGCACTTCGCTCGCGCGAATTTCTAGCTCTTCGAGCGTGCCGACGTTCTCGATGATGAAATCGGCGGCCGCGCGCTTCGCTTCGGAAGAAGCTTGCGCACGAATGCGCGCTTCCACTTCATTGGCCGTCGCCGAGTCGCGTGCGCGTGCACGCGCAATGCGCACTTCGATGGGCGCATCGACGACGACGAGCGGGCGAAAAGACTCCGTCAGACCACTTTCGACGAGAAGCGCGGCGTCGTAGCAGGCGAGCTTCTGACCGCGCGCCGCAATCGCGAAGAAGTGCTCCTGACTCTTCTGACCGATGAGCGGATGCAAGATCGCGTTCAGCGTGTTGCGACGATTCGCATCGGCAAAGACGCGTGCGGCAAGCGCTTTGCGATCGAGCGCCCCCTCAGCGTCCAAAATCTCTTCGCCGAATTCTTCGACGAGCGCGTCAAGTCCCGGCGTGCCGGGGAGAACGACCTCGCGCGCGACGACGTCGGCATCGACGACGACGACGCCATCATTTTGGAATACGCGCGCAACGGCGCTTTTTCCCGAGGCAATTCCTCCCGTGAGCCCAAATACATGCACGCTCGAAGCATAGACGAACGCGCAGGTAGGATGGTCAAACACAAAAAGAAAAAGCCCCTAGCGTATGGCTCGAGGCTTTTCCGATTCGGCGTTGGCCTAAATCAGTCGGTGGAGCAGGGATCGCCAACTGCGGGCTGAACGGAGACCTTGGTCGGCGCCGCGATTTCCTTCGCGGTGAAGCCGATGCCGACGCTGATGCCGTCGCAATCCGAGCCAGCGACGTTCGTGCCATCCTTGAGGATGTCCGAAGCTTCTTGGATGGTCGACTTGAGCGAATCGGCGTTGGCCGAGCCGGGGCAGAACGAGGGGCTGATGGCGCCGGCGACCTTTTGGATCTCCGACACGAGCTGCGCGGTCTCGATGACGCCCGAGATGATGCCGCCCGTCGCCGCGCTCTCCGCGGAGTGCTTGAACGTCACGACCGCTTTGTGGATCGTGATCGAGAGCTGCTGGCCGCTGAAGATCAGCGTCATCTGGATGTCCGTGGGGTCGCCGCTGACGTAGGTGCCGTTGGTGACGTAGCCGTTGTCGAACGTCGCCTTGGGCGTGAGGTTGTCACGAACCGGCCAGTTGTCGTCCTTGGCGAACGTCGGCTTCTTCTTCCCGTCGGGATCATAAGCTCCACCCGTGTAGACCTTGCCCGTGACGCCATTGGCCGTCTGCGCTGCGTCGGCGGAGAGTCCGGTCGTCTCGAAGATGATCGTGAACTCGCCGCCCTTGATCGCGTCGCTGATGCGGCTCGAAGGCTGCGGATTGATGGTGCCGATGTACGCGGCGATCTTGTTGCCGAACGCGTTGTCGATGCCTTGGTTGCCGTCGTTGTGGATCGTCTTTTGGCCGTTCGTCTCCTTGCAGACGTCCGTCGATTGCGAGGTCGAGACCTTGCCGTCGATGTTGTAGCCGAGGCTCTTCCAGTTCACGTCGCCGAGGTCGAGCGTGTCGATCGCGAACGTGTGCACGTCTGCCGTGGGCTCACCCGACGTGGGGCGTGCGGGCTGCTTTCCGACCGTGTTGCCGGTGTTGTTGTCACCGCCGTCGGTGTTGTTGTTGTTGTTCGGCGTCGACGTGTCGTCAGACGAGCAACCAAACGCGACGAGGGACGCGGCGACGAGGGAAACGCCGAGCTTCGAGATCAAGAAAGTACGGGACATAGGACTCCAGTTTTACGCGGTTACCGCTGCGGGAAATTTTTCCCGGGGTTTCCCGGATGGTTTACGCGCGGGAATCGACCCCCGCAAGGACTTTCCACCGCTTGAATTCATCGTAAGAATTCAAAATACGGTTGGAATGTGAGCTAAGCCTTGCTCGTTGACGCGTGACCTTCGTTGCGGTCAATTCCCCTGCAATGTCGGAGTTCGTACACCTCCACGTCCACACCCAGTATTCGATGCTGGATGGATCGGTGAAGGTCAAAGACCTGGTGCGCCGCGTCAAAGCCGCTGGCATGCCGGCCGTGGCCGTGACCGATCACGCCAACATGTTCGGCGCCGTCACGTTTTACAAGGCGGCAAAGGAAGCCGGCATCCAATCGATCATCGGCGCAGAGCTCGACGTGATCGTCGGGGGCCACGCGCGTCACCTTCCGTTGCTCGCCGCAACTCCCGAGGGCTACAAGAATCTCGTCGCGCTCGTGAGCTACGGCCACGTCGATCCCGATCCCGCGGGTCCCATCGGCTCGCACGGCGTTTCGCTCGAGCGGCTCGCGCAACATACGAAGGGACTCATCGGGATGACGGGCTGCATGGGAGGCGTCATTCAACAGCGCATCCTCGAGGAGGGCGAAGCCGCAGGGTTCGATCAACTCACGCGCCTCAAAGAGATCTTCGAGCCGGGTTCGCTCTACGTCGAGCTCCAAGATCACGGGCTCCCCGAGCAACCCGTCGTGAACGAGATTCTCGTCCGCAGCGCCAAGAAGCTCGGGCTCGAGCTCGTCGCCACGAACGACGTGCACTTTCCCGGGCGTGACGACGCAGAGGCGCACCTCTATCTCCAGTGCATCAAGACGGGGCGCTCTTACACGGAGGCCAAAGAGCGGCATCACGGCTCGAGCGAGATGTACCTCAAGACGTCGGACGAGATGGTGCAGCTCTTCTCGGCCCATCCCGAAGCGATCAAGAACACGCTGGCGATCGCCGAACGCACGAAGCTGAAATTGAAGCTCGGCGAGCCGATGCTGCCGACCTTCCCCGTGCCCGAAGGGTTCGACGCCGAGAGCTACTTCCGCCATGTCGCGCGCGAAGGACTCGAATCGCGCTTCAAGGAATTCGAGCTGACGAAGAAGTCGGTCGACCGCGAAGCGTATCGCGCCCGTCTCGAGATGGAGCTCGACGTCATCGCGAAGATGCAGTTCCCGGGCTACTTCCTCATCGTCTGGGATTTCATTCGCTACGCGAAAGACAACAAGATCCCCGTGGGCCCAGGTCGTGGATCCGGAGCCGGTTCAATCGTCGCGTATTCGATGCGCATCACGGATCTCGATCCGATTCCTTACAACCTTCTCTTCGAGCGCTTCCTCAATCCCGAGCGCGTCTCCATGCCCGACTTCGACGTCGACTTCTGCATGGATCAGCGCGATCGCGTCATCAACTACGTGCAGCAGAAGTACGGCGAGAAGAGCGTCGGACAGATCGCGACCTTCGCGGAGCTCAAAGCCAAGAGCGTCATCAAAGACGTTGCGCGCTGCATGGGCGTGACGCCCATCGAAGCGCAGGCGATCGCGAATCTCATCCCGCGGAAGTCTCCCGCCGAGACGTACACGATCGCCGAAAGCCTATTGATCGAGCCCAAGCTCAAGGCGCGCTTCGAGACCGAGCCCGCGACGAAAGAACTCATCACGCAAGCCGAGAAGCTCGAAGGGCTCACGCGTCACGCCGGCAAGCACGCAGCGGGCATCGTCATCAGCGAAGGCGCGCTCTGGGAGCACGTGCCCGTCTTTCGCGACGAGAAGACCGGCGCTTACGTCACGCAGTATTACAAAGACGACGTCGAGCAAGCAGGCCTCGTCAAGTTCGACTTCCTCGGCCTGAAGACGCTCACCGTTCTCGACATCGCCGAGCGGCTCATCAATGCGCGCCCGGACATCCAAGCGCGCGGTGTTCCCTTCGACCTCACGAAGATTCCGATGGACGACAAAGCGACGTTCACGCTTTTGGGATCCGGCGAAACGAAGGGCGTCTTCCAGCTCGAGTCGAGCGGCATGCAGCAGCTCTTCAAAGATCTCCGCGCCGATTCCTTCGAGGACATCGTCGCCGCCGTGGCGCTCTATCGTCCGGGTCCACTCGGCGCGGGCATGGTCGCGAACTTCGTCAACCGCAAGCACGGTCGTGAAGCGATCGGCAGCATGCACCCCCTCGTCGACGAGCTCCTCCAGCCGACCTACGGCGTCGTCGTCTATCAAGAGCAAGTCATGCAAGTGGCGCAGAAGCTCGCCGGCTACACGCTCGGAGGCGCCGACCTTCTCCGCCGCGCGATGGGCAAAAAGAAGCCCGAGGAGATGGCCAAGCAGAAGAGCTTGTTCATCGATGGCTCGAAAGCCAACGGTGTCGACGAAGCCGACGCCGAGCGCATCTTCGGTCTCCTCGAATACTTCGCAGGCTACGGCTTCAACAAGAGTCACTCCGCCGCGTATGCGCTCATCACGTATCAAACGGCCTACTTGAAGGCTCGCTATCCCGTCGAGCTCCTCTGCGGCATTCTCACGAGCGACAAAGATCGCATCGAGAAGGTCGTCCGCACCATCGCCGACGCGCGCTCGATGGGAATCACCGTCCTCCCCCCAGACGTCAACGAGAGCGAGACGGATTTTACTGTGGTTTACACGCACCCCAAGGGAGACCGAAAGGTCGGCTCCAAAGAGCGCGTGAAAGATCCGCTCGGCCCGCAGATTCGCTTCGGGCTAGGCGCCGTGCGCGGCGTAGGCGAAGGCTCGCTCGAGACCGTGTTCGAAGCGCGGAAAGAAGGCGGGCACTTCCGCGACATGTTCGACGTGGCGGCACGCGTCGACGCGAAGCGCATGAACCGCGGCGTGCTCGAAGCGCTGATTCAGTGCGGCGCTTTCGACCGCACGCTGACGGCGATGGGCGTCTCCCGCGCGCGTGCTTTTGCGGCAATCGAGCCCGCGCTCGAACGCCTGCGTTCTGCGAGCCGCGATCGGGAGGCCGGGCAGACGAACCTCTTCGGCATGTTCGACGCCGCAACGCCCAAGACGAATGGCGGTGGAGCGCCGCAACCCGTCGACTACCCGCACGCGATCCCGTGGGATCGACGGGAGATGCTCGTGCGCGAACGCCAAGCGCTCGGCTTCTACGTCTCGGGGCACCCACTCGAGCGCTATTTGAAGGGCGCAACGGCGGGAGCGCGCCTCGAGCTCGAGCAGAGCTCCTCGTGCGCGGCAATGAAGGATTTTTCGGTCGTGAAGCTCGCCGGTATGGTCGAGGGCTACCGCGAGAAGGTCTTGCGCGACAACGCCGGCAAAATCGCGTTCTTCGAGCTCGAAGACATGTCGGGTCGCATCAACGTGAAAATGCGCGGTCGTGAGATCGAAACGCTCGGTGGCCTGCTCACCAAGGGCGAGCCCGTGATCATCACCGGCAAGGTGAGCTTCCCGCGCCGCGATGAAGACGCCCCGGAAGAGCCGGACGACGTCGCGCGCGAGCCGACCATTCTCTTGAACGACGTGAAGCTTCTCTCGGAGGCGATTCGCGCCGACGTGCGCAACCTGCACTTGCGTCTGTCCGAAGCAAAGACGCGCGTCGATGACGTCAAAGCGCTGCACCGCCTCTTCGAAGATCGCAAAGGCCCCTGCGGCGTCTCGATGACGATCACGATGAAGAACGGCGCCGACGCGCTCATCGTGTTGCCGAGAGACTTACGGATCGATCTCACCGACGATCTTTTGGCGGGCATCGAGCGAATCTTCGGTGAGCAGGTCGCCGAGCTGCGCTAGCTAGCTCGGCAAAGAGACCAGGTCGCCGAGCTGCGCTAGCTCGGCAGAGATAACGAGGTTGCCGAGATCTACGCGAGTACGAGCGGTATCCCTGCGTGCCTCATGAGCGTGAAGTCGGTGTCTTTCGTAAGAAGGGGAATCGAATACGTGAGCGCATAAGTCGCGA
>JAHFDV010000186.1:0-447 GCA_023248815.1 Myxococcales bacterium | reverse complement strand
TTCCCCTAGCGAGGAGCCGAGGACGCCTGCGTCTTTCCAAAGCTCTGGTGGCGCCTCCAGGAAGTGGCAACCTTCTAGGAGTGTAAGAACCTTCTCTCGCTCACGTTTTCGTCGCAAGCCGCGGACGAGCTCGGTGAGAATTGGCCCCGCGACAGCAAGCTGGTTGAACTCGATGAGCTCGTCGACGCGCGCAGCCAAGGGGGATTTGTCGCGAAAAAAATCCGCCCAGGCGCTGGTGTCGACGAGAATCATCGACGCGTTTTGGAATCTAGCTCGAAGTCCAACTTGCCTCGAAGCGAGCGAAGAAGCGTGCGTTTCTCACCCCGCTCCAATGCGAGCAGTCCGTCGATGATCGTCGAAGTAATGCCCTTGCCGGTGATTCGTTGCGCGGAGGCAAGAATGTCGTCGGGGAGAGTGACGGTTACTTTCTTGGCAGCAGACATCTGC
>JAHFDV010000017.1 GCA_023248815.1 Myxococcales bacterium | reverse complement strand
TCTCACTCCCAAAGTCGACGATCAGTCGCAACATCGCGCGGCTCGAGAGCGAGCTCGGAGTGCGCCTTTTTCAGCGCTCCACGCGGCAAGTCACGTTGAGTGCCGAGGGAGCGACTCTCTACGACCGCGTCTCGCCGAACGCCCGCGCGATCGATCAGGCCCTCGCCGACCTCCCGGATCAAGATCGAGAGCTCCGTGGAAGCATCCGCATCACGGCTCCTGCTGACTTCGCCGCGATCGTCCTCTCGGAGCTCGTGACGCACTTCGTCGCGCGCCACCCCGGAGTCACGATCGATCTCGTACTTTCGTACCGTCTCGTCGATCTCGTTCGTGAAGGGATCGATCTTGCCGTTCGCGGTGCACTTCGTCCGCTCGTCGACTCGAGTCTCTCGGCGAAGAAGATCGGGGCGATGCAGTTCCACCTTTTTGCGTCTCCCGAATACTTGGCGCGCGCGGGAACGCCGAAGACGCCCGCGGACTTACGCGCGCACGAGTGGGTCATCTTCCGGCCGCAGGTCTCCGCGACGATATTTTCTGGAGGCCGCAAAGTCGAGCTGGAGGGGAAGGGTCGCATCGTCACGGACGACGTCACGTTCGCGCGCGAGGTGATCCGGCAAGGAGCCGGGATCGGTCTGATGCCGAGCTTTCTCGCCGAGGAAGATCTCAAAGACGGACGTCTCGTTCGCGTGCTTCCGAAGTGGATCGCGCAAGCCGGGGCGCTCTATGTCGTCTCGCCGACTACGAAGCAGTTGCCGAAACGCGTCGCGGCGTTTCGCGGATATTTGCTCGAGATGCTCGCTTCGCGATTCAAAGAATGAACGGTGCTCTTACGAAAGGAGCGCGACGGAGTTGTCCCTCTCGCGTGGCGTTCCGTACTCTTCTTCCGTGACCCATAAATTCGCCACGACGATCGCCCTACCACTCGTGCTGGGTGTGTCTCTCGAGCTCTCGAGTTCTCACGCGTTCGCCGCCGGACTCTCGGGCTATGCGCACGAGCGCATCTTCCAGGTCGACAACAGCGCAGGCGGGTCGTCGGCGCTCACGAACTATCCCGTGAAGATCACGGTGGATACTGCGGCGCTCATTGGTGCCGGGCAGATGCAGGCGAACTGCAACGACGTGCGCATCTATTCTGGCGCGGGCTGCGGGCAAACGGCACTCGACTTCTGGGTCGCAGACGGCACGTGCAATTCGACGACGACGGAAGTCTGGGTGAAGGTTCCTGCGCTCGCGGCCGGCGCGAAGAAATTCGTCACGATGTACTACGGAAATGCGCTCGCTTTATCGGGCGGAAACGGCAACAACGTCTTCAAGTTTTTCGACGACTTCAACGGGCTCGCGATCGATCCGCATTGGTCGGTGAGTGGCGCCGGTTCGCTCGTCGAAGCGGGTGGCTTCCTCACTTCGACGGGGACGAAGGGGATGTGGAGCACGACGAACGTCATGACGACGAGCACCGTGCTCGAGACACGCACCGATGCCTCCTCGCAGGGCGGGACCGACTTCGAAATCGGCGCCGGATCCATCACGAGCACCAGCTTGTGGCATGGCAACCGCACGGGTCAGTGGATCTCTTGGATGTCGTGGGACAGCAGCCTTCTCGGCGCGGCGGGGCCCGCCGATTCAGCGCAGTGCACGGGCACGACGGTCGCGGGGCGTTGGGCGAACACTCCTGGGCTCCTGAAAGACTTCTACACAGTTGGCTTTTCGTACGCGACGAGTGGGACTACGAACACGGCACATCTCACGACGTCGAAAGGCGACAACCTATCTTCGACGAGCACCGCGGGCTGTTTCGTGAATGCCGCGCAGCCCGCGATGGTGATCTTCGATCACGACTCTGACCTCGGTACCCTCGACGTGCAGCGCCTCGACTACGTTCTCGTGCGCGATACCGTCGCCGTCCCGCCAACGGTCGCCGTCGCTGCGAACGCGTGTGAAGCGTGCGCGGAAGGCGGCACGATCTGCGGTGGAACGAGCCCCGTTTGCGCGTCGAGCGGCCAATGCGTGAGCTGCAACGCGGACAACGGCGTCGGCGGAGTAACGAACGCATGCCCCACCAATCTTCCGTACTGCATTCCTTCCGGCTTGCTCTCGGGTCAGTGCGGAGTCTGCGTCACCAATCTCGATTGCACGACGAATGGCAACGGGACGACGCACAGCGGAACGGTGTGCTCGCTCGGTCGGTGCGTCGTTCCTCAGAGCGGTGACGCTGGAGCCGACGCAGGCGCTGACGCTTCGACGAGCGATGCGGGCGACAGCGGTGCCCGCGACGCATCCGTGACGGACGCCGCCGGTGACGATAGCGGCAGCGAAGATTCAGGCCCGCTCGACGCCAGCGATCGCGACGGCGCGACATCGTTCGATGCGTCCACCAATGGTGGCACTGAGGACGGGTCGATCGAAGGCGGCGGCATTGCTTGCTCTACGAGCAATGGGAGCAGCGGCGCGTTCGTACCGGTTCTCCTCGGCGGATTCGGCCTCGCCGCGTTCATTCGCCGCCGCAAGCGCTCCGGGAAATAGCCCGAAAACGCAGGCCAAAGTTGGCCCGCTCCGTTTCTAAAAAGCGGGCCAAAGTTGGCCCGCTCCGTCTCTAAAAAGCGGGCCAAAGTTGGCCCGGTTGCGTTGGTTCGGATAACGACCGATCCATGCAGCAAGAAGTCGAACTCCAGCCGATTCTGAACGCTCTCCAAAAAACCTCGCCCGACATCGAAGCCTGCGCCTTCGTGACTCTCGAAGGGGAAGTGATGGCCGGTACGACGGGCGATGCGACCAATGCCTTCGGTCCCATGCTCGCCAAGCTCGCCGCGCGCACCATCGAGACGCTCGACGACGAGATCGACGAGGTCGTGCTCCGCGGCAAGAACATCCATGCCGTCATGATGGGCAGCAAGGCTCCCCGTCTTCTCGTTCTCGCCAAAGCCGACGCAAAGCTCGGCCTTCTGCGCCTAGAGATGAAACGCGCATTGGTCACGGCAGAGCCGTAAGGTCGCGCGCGACCTCCGTTGGTTCCCCCGCGGCGGGACCGCCCAAAAACTTGCCGTGTGGCTTCTCGGCCCGCGACAATTCGTTGGTAGGAGGTTTCACGATGTCCCTTTCCAATGTTGAGCGCCGTGGTTGCCGAAGCGAGATCGCCGCGATGGCGATCGATTTCCAACTTCTAGAGATTCGCGATCGCGACGCCGTCGAGGCCATCGTCATTGCCGACCAAGATGGTCTCGTCATTGCGGGAGCTGGCGACGAAGATCTCTGCGAAGCAATGGCGGCACGTGCGCCCTATGCGGCAGCGGGCGCCACGACGGGATCGCACTACGGTCCCAAGCAGATCGCGGTGATGCGCGTCGGTGGAACGGACTTTCTCGTTGCCTGCACGCGTGGCAAAGGGGACGCCGCCTCGGCATTGAAGAGCGCGGGCGCCGGTGCGCGCCGCATTTTGCGAGCGGCGTGATGTCGAAGAAGACGGACAAGGTCGACCTTCGCGAGAAGAAAATCCCGGCGAGGACGATCCGGCTCGGCAAGAAGCCGCAGAAACCAAAGCCGGCCGAGAAGGCGAAGGAACGCGAGAAGGTCGCGGAGCCCGAGACGCTGAAGATCATCGACACGAAGAAGCTCGACCCTTCGGACTACATTTTTCGCCCGAAAAGAGATCGCGTCTCCAAGCTCGATACGAGCCAGACGAAGCCGTTCCACTCGAAGGACGAAGGTAAGGCCTTCCTCTCACGCGACATCGATCGCATGGCCGAGCTGCAAGACGTGCTCTATGCCGAGAGCAAGCACGCCGTTCTCATCGTGTTCCAAGCAATGGACGCGGCGGGCAAGGACAGCACGATCAAGCACGTGATGGGCGGCATCAACCCGCAGGGTTGCCAGGTTTATTCGTTCAAGCAGCCTTCGACCGAAGAGCTCGACCACGACTACCTCTGGCGTAGTGCGAAAGCGCTGCCCGAGCGCGGGCGCATCGGCATCTTCAATCGCTCCTACTACGAGGAGATGCTGGTCGTACGCGTACATCCGAGCATCCTGCAAGCGCAGCAGCTTCCAGAGCACGTCGACACGAAGAACATCTTCAAAGATCGCTTCCGACAGGTGAACGCGTTCGAGCGCTACCTCACCGAGAACGGAATCACGATCCTCAAGTTCTTCCTCAACGTGTCGCGCAAAGAACAGAAGGAACGCTTTCTCGCGCGGCTCGATGACCCCAACAAGAATTGGAAGTTCTCTGCGAGCGACGTCAAAGAGCGCTCGTACTGGGACGACTACATGGCCGCCTACCAAGACATGCTCACCGAGACGAGCACTTCGTACGCACCGTGGCACGTGATTCCCGCCGACAATAAATGGTTCACGCGCACGGTCGTCGCGCGCACGATCGTCGAAAAGCTCGAGTCGCTCGACCTCGAGTATCCGAAGCTCACGAAAGAGCAGAGCGCAGCCCTCCTCGAAGCGCGCTCGCTGATTCTCGCCGAGAAGGGCTGATTCACGCGTGCGCGTCCATCACATCGACTGCTGCACGATGTGCCCCATCGGTGGCTCGCTCGCGGGCGGTGAAGGTGGACTCTTCGCGCGCGCACGCATGGTGGCGCACTGTCTGCTCATCGAGACCGACAAGAGCGGGCTCGTCCTCGTCGATTCAGGACTCGGAACGCTCGACCTCGCGCATCCTGAAAAACGTCTCGGAAGATTCTTTCCGCTGATTACGGGTCTGAAGATGGGCGGCACGCGGCCGGCGATCGATCACGTCCGAGCGCTCGGCTTCTCTCCAAAAGACGTGCGCCACATTCTCGTCACCCATCTCGATCTCGACCACGCGGGCGGCCTCGCGGATTTCAAAGATGCGACCGTGCATGTGCACACGAACGAAAAGAACGCGGCGTTCGCGCGAAGTACCGTGAACGAAAAGGAGCGGTACAAGCCCTGCCACTTCGAGCACGGACCCAAATGGCAGACCTACGATCGCGAAGGAGAGCCCTGGAATGGCTTTGCCGCGGTGCGCTCGCTGCCCGGTCTGCCCGAAGACATTCTCGCGATCCCGCTCTTTGGGCACACACGCGGTCACGCCTGCATTGCGGTGAAGGGGGAACGCGGTTGGCTCGTTCACGCGGGCGACGCGTACTTTTCACGCGCCAGCATCGAAGGCGGTGACGCTCCCTTCGGGTTGCGGCTCTTCGAACGAGCGACGTGCATTCTCGGCACGGACCGCGTGTCGGCCAATCACCGTCGTCTCGGCGAGCTGTCGCGCACGCCCGGCGTCGAGGTCTTCTCGGCGCATGATCCGAATGAATTCGACAAGCTGACTGCCGGATCGCGATAATTTCCGTTGCAATTCCCAACGCCAGGACGAATTCACAATTCGTAATGTGCGAATTGGGATACCTTGTGCGCCGTGTTTACGACCGTAGTAAGCGCGAACGGGGAGGCAAATCCCGCGTTCGCCCATAGTAAGGCTTTCGATCCGAGCAAGGTCGACTTCGAGGGGTTCCTCGGCGAGCTTCGCGTTCTTCGCAAGGAGATCGACGACACGCTCGGCGAGCGCGACTTCGAGCATCTGAAGAAGCTCGAGAAGATCGGCTACGCGTCGACCTTCATCGGCCTCGCGACGGCGTGGTTCCCGAACCCCGTCAGTATGGTGGCTCTCTCGTTCGGCCGCTCGTCGCGCTGGATGTTCATGCATCACGTCGGGCATCGCGGCTACGATCGCGTCCCCGGCATTCCGCATCGCTACACGAGCCGCGGATTCGCGCGCGGCAACCGTCGTTACCTCGACTGGCCCGATTGGATGATTCCCGAGGCCTGGATGTACGAGCACAACGTGCTTCATCACAGTCACGTCGGCGAAGAGCGCGATCCCGACCTCATCGAGCGCAACACCGAGGCCCTTCGTGACTCGCGTCTTCCGATGCCGCTTCGCTACGCGGCGATGGGCTTTCTCGCGGCCAGCTGGCGCTCGATCTATTACGCGCCAAATACGCTACGAGTCTGGCGTGATCGTTTCAGTGAGACGCCCGTCTCCGCGGCGGTCGCGACGAAAGAAGAACCGGGCGAAGAGCTCAATCTTAAGGACGACGGTACGAAAGACGTACGCACGCACGGCGGACACGAGCGCGAGCTCTGGCTTCGTTGCTACCTGCCGTATGTCGGGATTCACTTCGTGGCGCTTCCGGCGCTATTTCTGCCGCTCGGCCCATTTGCGGCGGCGAGCGCGCTCATCAACTCGCTCGGCGCAGAGGTCATCACGAACCTCCACACGTTCACGGTCGTCGGTCCCAATCACACGGGCGACGATCTCTATCGCTTCACGTCACGCGCTTCTTCGAAGGCGGAATGGGCACTTCGGCAAATTCTGGGCTCGGTGAACTACGCGACGGGGACCGAGCTCATCGACACCCTGCACCTCTACCTAAACTACCAAATCGAACATCATATCTGGCCGGATCTACCGATGCTTCGGTATCGCGAGGTTCAGCCGAAAGTGAAGGCGCTCTGTGCGAAGTACGGAATTCCGTACATCCAAGAGGGCGTGTTCACTCGATTGAAAAAAACACTCGATGTTGCCGTCGGCAAAGCGTCGATGAAGGTCTCACCCGGATTCCTCGCTCGCGGTCGACGCGACGTGATGGCCAACGCCGCGGAGTAAAATAAAATATGAATACGCGCACTCCTCTCGACTCAACTCCGACCGACAAGGCGACCGAAGGTCGCAAACCGAGCCGAAAGGAACGCGCAGAGGAAACGCGAGCGCGCCTCGTCGAATCCGCGATCGCTCTTTTCTCGGAGCGCGGCTACCACGAGACCACCGTGCAATCGATTTCCGAGCGCGCGGGCGTCGCCAAAGGAACGTTCTTCGTTCATTTTGTGACGAAAGACGCGCTCTTGCTCGGCGTCCTCGCGGAATACATTTCTTCGGCTGAACGCGCGCGCGACGAAAGTCTCGCTCACGGCGCCAACCCCGAAGAGACGATCAGCGCGATTTTCGCAGCGCACGCCGAGCAATTCGGCCGCAGCTCACCCTTCATGCGCGCGTGCTATTCGGCGACTCTCGCGAGCCACGACCTCGCCAAGGCGACGAATGAGCTCTTCGAGCTCGTTCGCAAAATGCTCGTCGCCGAGATCGCCCGTGGCCAATCCACCGGAAAGTTTCGTGCGGATATCTCTCCAGTCGAAGCCGCACTTGCGATCTCGTCGCTCTATATCGGCGTGTCGCTGAGCTACTCGATGATGACGAACGCGCCGCCGCTCAAAACGATGTTCCAGCCGATGCTCGAGCTCGCGATGAAGAGCTTCTGTCCCCGCGCGACTGCCCACTGAGAATCGCTCACTGAAGAGAGCGCGCGCAAACGTGCGCCCGAGTCACAGGCCGTTGAGCGTGACCGACGACGTAATCGCGCATGTCGGTTCGAGCATGCGGGTAACGGAGCAATACTTCTCCATCGAGAGCTTCACCGCGCGCTCGAGCTTGTGACGGTCGACCTGCCCCTTGGCGTCGAATCGCACATGAATTTTCGTGTAGACGGCGGGCACGGCATCGGCGCGCTCACCATCGACGACGATCTCCAGTGCCTCGAGCTTCTCACCTTGCTTCAGCTCGAGAATGTGGATGACGTCGAGGGAGCTGCAGCCGGCGAGCGACATCAGAAGAAGCTCCATCGGCCGAACGCCTTTGCCCTCACCGCCGAGATCTGGGGAGCCCTCGATGGTCGCGAGGTTGCCGGCGGAGTTCGAAGCTTCGAAGCGGGCAGCGCCCGTGCGTTGGAGGCGAACTTGAACTGCGCTCATGACTTTGCCTCTTCGAAGATGTTGGACGAGAGATAGCGGTCGCCGCGATCACAAAGAATGACGACGATGACGCCGCGGTCGATCTCGGAGGCAATCGTCTGCGCGGCAAAAGCGGCTCCTCCCGAGCTCACACCCACGAAGGCCCCCGCATCGCGAGCGAGGGATCGCGCCATGTTTTCCGAATCGACTTGGCCCACGTCGACGATGCGGTCGATGCGATCTTTCTCGTAGATCTTCGGGAGGTACGCTTCGGGCCACCGCCGAATGCCTGGAATTTTCGCACCGTCCATCGGCTGCACGCCGACGATCTGAATCGCCGCGTTCTTCTCTTTGAAGAAGCGTGAGGAGCCCATGATCGTGCCGGTCGTTCCCATCGAAGAGACGAAATGCGTGATCGAGCCTTTGGTGTCTCTCCAAATCTCGGGACCGGTGCTTTCGTAGTGGGCCAGCCAATTGTCGGGATTCGCGAACTGATCGAGCATCACGTAGCCGCCCTCTTTCACCTTCGCGCGCGCGTAATCGATGCACTCTTCCATGCTGCCTTGCGCCGAGGTGAGGACGACCTTCGCGCCGAAGGCTTGCATCGTCTGCACGCGCTCCGCCGTTGAATTCTCGGGCATGACGAGCTCGATCTCCAAGCCATAGGCGCGTGCCAGCATTGCGAGTGCGATGCCGGTATTGCCGCTCGTCGGCTCGATGAGGCGCATGCCTTTCTTGATGTCGCCGCGTTCGATGGCGTTCTTGATCATCCACTTGGCGGGACGATCTTTGACGCTGCCGCCGGGGTTGTTGCCTTCGAGCTTGCCGAAGACTTGGACGTCTTTCTTCCCGACGAGAGGGCTCAGATCGACGAGGGGCGTATTCCCGATGAGGTCCGCGATGTTCACGAGAGTCAGTTTGAGCGAAACTGCGAGACGATGGAAGCGTTCGAGACCGAAGTTTTCCCTATTTTTCTGAGGCTCGAGGGGCGGACGGTGCTCGTCGTCGGCGGCGGCGAGATCGCTACGCGCAAAGTCACCGATCTCCTCGTGGCGAAGGCTCGGGTGAAGGTCGTCACGAAAGAAGCGTCCGAGACGATTACGGCTCTCGTCGCAGAAGGAAAGATCGAGCTCGCCCTTCATGCGTTCGAACCGACCGATGTCGACGGTGCGTGGTTCATCATTTCTGCAACGAACGACAGTGCCGTGAATGGCGAAGTGTCGAAGATGGCCGAAGCGCGTCGCATTTTCATCTGTTCGGTCGACGATCCCGAACACGCGAGTGCCTATTTCGGCGGAATCGTTCGGCGCCCCCCGTTCCTGATCTCGATTTCGTCCTCGGGCGCGCTGCCCGCGATGACCCGCTTGCTCCGTCAGGTGATCGAATCGGTGATTCCCGAAGACGCGCTCATCGACGATGCCCGCGAGCTGAGAGCGAGCTGGAAGAAGAACAACGTGCCGATGGGTGCGCGTTTTCCCGAGCTCGTGAAACTCATCGCTGCTCGAGCGGAGAAAGAAACGCCTCGTTGAGCTCGCCTACGCCCGGGCGCGAATCCGCCGCGGCCGATCGAAAGCGCGTTTCGCTTTCTGGCGGCGCCGCGATGGCCGGGTGAGCCTGCGCGAGATGCGCGTGGTTCGTGACTTCGCCGAGAACGACGAGGGCAGGCGGTAAAAGGTCTTCTTTGCGGACGGATTCTGCGATGCCCGCGAGAGTGCCTTTCACGATGCGCTCGTCCGGAAGGGTCGCGCGACTGATGACGGCAACGGGCGTGGACTCGGCGCGCCCCGCCTCGATGAACGCGCGCGAAAGGCGCTCGAGCGAAGAGAGACCCATGTAGAGAACGATCGTGCCGTTTCCGGGGAGTCCTTTCGCGAGCTCGAGCGCGCGTTCGTCGCCGTCGTCTTTTGCAAAGTGTGCCGTTGCAAACGTGACGTGGGCCGAAGCGTCGCGATGCGTGAGCGGGAATCCGAAGGCCGCGGCTGCGCCGAGCGCTGCCGTCACTCCGGGGACGACTTCCCAAGGAATTCCCAGCTCATCGAGTGCCTCGATCTCTTCACCGCCGCGTCCGAACATCATCGGGTCGCCGCCTTTGAGACGAACGACATCGCACCCTGCGAGCGCGAGGCGAATCACTTCGGGATGAATGCGTTCGTCATGGTGGCGTGTGCCGTTGGCGCGACGCCCCACGGGGAGGACATGCGCGCGTTTTGGAAAGAGCGCGCGCACGTCGTCGGAGATGAGCTCGTCGTAGGCGATGACGTCGGCGTTCTCGATCGCGCGGAGTGCGCGAACGGTGAGGAGATCGGCATCACCTGGACCTGCGCCCACGAGGGTGACCTTGCCGCTTCGGATGATCGCGTCTTGTACTTCGTTGACCATGACGGACTCCGCTCAGCACATGTGGTCGTCTTCGACCGCGCCAATCGTGAAAGGCACGTCTTGGCCGAGATCGATGAAGTCGCTCTCTTTTGCGGTGTTTTCGTCGATTTCGAAGAGGTCGCCGATCGCTTTTTTCACGTTCGCTACCTCGACGCGCGCGAGATAGGCGTCGAACGTTTCGTTCTCGCTCTTCTCGTTGCGGAAGGCTTCGATGATGCGATCGACGGCGGCGTTCACGCGGTGCGCGGGCACCTTGCCGACGAGACGACCGAAGCGCGCCGTGCCGGGCATGCCGTTCTCCGTAGGGACGACACCGCCGCCCACCGAGATTTGATAGAGGGGCAACGGGCGACCGCCCACGCGGCGCATCCCTCCTTGGAGGCCGATGCTCGCGACGTGATTCTGCCCGCAACCATTGGGGCACCCGCTGATGCGAATGCTCGCCGACTCGATGGCCTTGTCTTCACCGAGACCAATGCCCTTCGAGAGAAGGTGATCACCGAGGCTCGAGCCGAGTCCTCGCGACGCCGTGACGGCAAGCGCACACGTGTGAGCACCGGCGCAGCTCGTGACGTCCGAGAGCGTGCTCACGCCAGGGCGTTCGAAGCCGAGGTCTACGAGAGCCTTGTAAAATGCCGTGAGCGAGCCATTCGCGACGTGGCGGACGACGAGGTTTTGATCGACCGTGGTTCGGAGCGCGCCTTCGGAGAAACGCACCACGAGATCTGCGAGTCCGCGAAATTGCGTCGGTGAAATGTCGCCGAGGTGAAGCGTCAGGAAGCACGAAGAGAGCCCTTCTTGCTTTTGCTGGAGCACGTTGGTGCGTTTCCAAGCGGCGTACCCGATAGGGACGACGACTTCGGGCTCGGCCTCATGACGGATGATCTCCGCCACGGGTGCGTCTTCTTGTGGGAAGGGGAGCTTCGCACCGTCGTGCTCTTTGATCTTCTCCCACTCACCGAGAACTTTCGCGTGGAAGGGCTCCCAGCCGATCTTCTTGATGAGCCATTTGAGGCGCGCCTTCGCGCGATTGCCGCGCTCGCCCTCGCGGTGGTAGACGCGCACGATCGCTTCGGCGAGATCGAGGATGTCCTTCGCTGCGACTTCGGACGCGATGAGCCCGCCCGTGCGTGAGAGCGTTGCGGTACCGCCCCCTGCGTAGACGCGGAAGTAGGGGACGTTGTCTTTCTTGCCGATCGCCACGAACGAGATGTCGTTGATGGGACCGCGCGTGACGTCACGATGCGATCCTTCGAACGCGATCTTGAACTTGCGCGGAAGGCTCGACGAGAGCGGACCACGAATGAAATAGCGCGTCATCGCCTCGGCGAAAGGCGTCACGTCGAAGGGCTCGTCGGGATCGACGCCAGCGAGCGGACTCGCCGTGACGTTGCGAATGCTGTTACCGCAGGCTTCCTTCGTCGTGAGACCGGCCTCGGCGAGCGAGCTCATGGCCGCTTCGGCACGCTCGAGCTTGAGATCGTACATCTGGATGTTCTGACGCGTCGTCACGTGACCGCGGCCGCTCGCGAACTCTTCGGCGACATCGGCGAGCTTGCGCAGCTGCTTCTCGTCGAGGATGCCTTGCGGCGCTTTGATGCGGAGCATTTGCGAATCCGGCTGACGCTGCCCATAGACGCCATTCAGGAGGCGGAACATGCGCCACGCGTCGGAGTCCATCTCACCGCGTTCGAATTTCTCGAGCGTCGCGACGAAAAGGTCGATGTCGGAAACGTCGGCAAAGGAAGCGCGGCCTGCGCGGTATGTGTCGGTCATGGTGATGTCCTCTGATGATGCAAAAGGCCTGCGGCCGCGGTCTCGTTGGTCGATTCGTCGATGAGAATGAAGCTTCCGAGCGACCGATCGACGGCGTAAGGCTCGAAGTGAATCTCTTGAGCAGAGAGAAGATCGATCTCTCCGAGGTCGTTCATGTTGATGGCGGCATCACCGTCCTCGAACGTCAGCGTCTTCATGTCCCAGCGACCACGCACGCGTTCGATGCGAACGGGGAACGTCTTCGTGAGGTGCTTGGCGAGGTACCGTCCATTCTTGCGAAGACCCGTTTCGCTGAACCACGCGACCGTTGCATGAACGTTGCGCGCGGAATTCGGTGCGGCATCCACGCCCACGATCCAATCGCCGCGAGCCGTATCGATCTCGTCGGTGATCGTCACCGACACCGAGTCCCCCGCCACTGCGGAGCTCGTCTCGACGCCCGCCACGCGCAGCGAAGCAATTTTCGAAGGAATGCGGCGCGGACCAACGTGCACGACCTCACCGACCGAGAGCGTTCCGCGAACGATGCGGCCTGCGTATCCGCGATAATCTGCGGCTTCGCCCGAGTTCGGCCGAATGACCCATTGGATGGGAAGGACGAGCGCTCCGTCATTCGCAAAAGGAACCGCCGGGAGATCTTCGAGTGTGGCGAGGAGCGCTGCGCCCGCGTACCAAGGCGTGTTCGTCGAAGGCGTGACGACATTGTCTCCGTTGAGCGCCGACACGGGAAGCACGTGCGTCGCTGAGCGCGTGAACGCCTTCGTCATCGCGAGAATGTCCTTTTCGAGCTCGCGGAATCGCGCCTCCGACCAGTCGACGAGATCCATCTTGTTCACGGCGAAGATGAGATGCTGGATTCCGAGCTCGGAAGAGATGAAGGCATGGCGTCTCGACTGCTCCACGAGCCCATGCCGCGCGTCGACGAGAATGACGGCTGCGTCCGCCGTGGAGGCGCCGGTGACCATGTTGCGTGTATATTGCACATGGCCGGGAGTGTCGGCGACGATGAATCGGCGCTTGTCGGTCGCGAAGTAGCGGTAGGCGACGTCGATCGTGATCCCCTGCTCGCGCTCGGCGCGAAGTCCGTCCGTGAGGAGCGCGAGCTCGGTGCGTCCGAATCCGCGGCGCTGGCTCGCTTCTTCGACGTGCTTCAGCTGATCCGAGAAGACCTGCCGCGTATCGAAGAGCAAACGGCCAATGAGCGTGGACTTGCCGTCATCGACGCTGCCGGCCGTCGAAAAGCGAAGCAGCGCGCGGAATTCGGCCGCCTCGACTTTGGTGCCGGTTACGCGAGTCTCGATCGTGTCGGTGGTGGCCCGAGTGGTCATCAGAAATAGCCTTCGCGTTTGCGGTCTTCCATTGCAGCTTCACCCGTCTTGTCGTCGGCGCGCGTTGCCCCGCGCTCGGTGATGACGGCCGAACGAACCTCGACGAGCACTTCGTCGATCGTCTTTGCGCTCGAAGATACGGCGCCCGTGCACGTGAGATCGCCGACGGTGCGGAAGCGAACTTCGCGGCGCTCGATCTTCTCGCCCGGGAGAAGGGGAATGATCGGCGACGACGTGTAGAGCATGCCGTCGCGCTGGAACACGTCGCGTTGGTGCGCGAAATAGATCGAGGGAAGCGCGAGCTCCTCTTTCTTGATGTAGTCCCAGACGTCGAGCTCGGTCCAGTTGGAGATCGGGAATGCGCGCACGTTCTCACCCTTGGCGATGCGCGTGTTGTAGAGCGACCAGAGCTCGGGGCGCTGATTCTTGGGGTCCCACTGACCGAACGCGTCGCGATGACTCACGATGCGCTCTTTGGCGCGCGCGCGGTCTTCATCGCGACGCGCTCCGCCGAAAGCAGCATCGAAGCGATGCTCGAGAATGGCGTCGAGAAGGGTCACCGTCTGGAGGCGATTGCGCGATGCGCGCGGACCCTTCTCTTCGGAGACGCGGCCCGTGCGGATGCTCTCTTCGACCGAAGCGATGACGAGGCGCTCGCCGAGACGACCGACAATCTCGTCGCGGAAGGCGATGACCTCGGAAAAGTTGTGGCCCGTGTCGACGTGCATCAGCGGAAAAGGGAACCGCGCAGGGCGAAACGCTTTTTCGGCGAGGCGCAGAAGGACGATGGAGTCTTTGCCGCCCGAGAAGAGCAACACGGGATTCTCTCTCTCGGCGACGACCTCTCGCAGGATGAAGATGGCCTCGGCCTCGAGGTCGGCGAGATGATGACGCGTTGTGTCGTGCCGCCGCGCCTTCAGTGGCGCCGCAGTTACCTCGTGCCCCACGCGTCCGCTTGAAGGGGAGGTCGAATCTGTTATACCCATCGGAGCGTCCAGTATGGCGGAGGCCTGCGGACGCATCAAGGCAATCCGTTCAATTTCGCGAGCAAAAAACGGGTTTTCGGATCACGAGCCAAGAGCAGAACGCCCACCTGACGCCCCCCGGCGGTCCTGCGCTCTCCGAGGAGCTCAATGCGGCGCTCGTCGACGCGTCGCCGCACGCGACGCTTGTCGCAATCGCGAAAACGTTCGGCCGACGAGCCGTCCTCGCTTCGAGCCTCGGACTCGAAGACGTCGTTCTCATCGATCTGGTTTCGAAGCTCCCCAAAGACGAACGTCCGCGCATCATCACGCTCGATACGGGGCGCCTCCCTGCGGAGACGTACGAGCTCTTCGATCGCCTCGAAGGAAAGTATGGGGTTGCGATCGAGGTGTACTTTCCCGAAGCCGTGTCCGTCGAAGCGCTCGTGCGCAAGCAGGGCATCAACGGATTCTATTCTTCGGTGGAAGCGCGCCACGCATGCTGTGACGTTCGGAAAGTGCATCCACTCTCGCGTGCGTTGCAGGGCGCGGAGGCTTGGATCACGGGGCTTCGTCGCGCGCAGGCTTCTACTCGCGGCTCCGTCCGCAAAGTGGAGTGGGATGGGGCGCGCTTGAAAGTGAACCCGCTCGCAGATTTTACGCTCGAGGATACGTGGGACTACGTTCGCAAAAATGGAGTGCCCTACAACGCGTTGCACGATCGCGGATTTCCTTCGATCGGATGTGCACCGTGCACGCGCGCCATCGAACCCGGCGAAGACATTCGTGCGGGGCGCTGGTGGTGGGAGAATCCGAATCATCGCGAATGTGGTATTCACACGGCGCGCGCTGCGGCGATGCGCGTCTCGGCGAAACGCGAGATCGAAGCGAGTGATCCTCTTCTGGAAAAGACGACCAAGTGACGACGAAAGCAAAGGCTAAGAAAACCGAAGCGCCGCGACCGAGCCGTCCCAATCTCGACGGAAAGCCAGCGCAAGCCGATCTCGCGCCCGTCGTCGGTGCCAATCTTCGCGCGCTGCGCACCGAGCGCGGACTATCGCTCGAACACTTCGCGCAGGTCTCCGGCGTGAGCCGCGCCATGCTCGGGCAAATCGAGCTCGGACAAAGCGCACCGACGATCAATCTTCTTTGGAAAGTCGCGCGCGCCCTCGACGTTCCGTTCGCCGCGCTTTTGCAGACCGAAATCACGACGGGACCGACGATCTTCCGTGCGTCGAACGCGAAGCATCTCACGAGCGCCGATGGCTCGTTCCGAAGCCGCGCGCTGTTCTCGCCCGGTGGTCTCCGCAAGTCGGAGTTCTACCAGCTCACGCTCGCACCGAATGCGATCGAGCACGCCGAAGCTCATCCGGCAGGCACGCTAGAGGATCTCGTCGTCGCGAGCGGTCGCCTGATCGTTCGCACGCAAGGAGAGATCGAGACGCTCGAAGCGGGCGACGCGATCCTGTTTCAAGCCGACACCCCGCACGTCTACGAGAACCCGGGGCCAGAAGAAGCCGTCGCATACTTGGTAATGAGCTACGCAGGGTAAGAGCGGCGGGGGACGGCGTGAGGCGTCTGGACGCCCAGACTCGTCTTCGTCGAACACACTCTTGGGGCGGTTGGGGTACATCCGACCACTCTTTGACGCGCGAATGCTCGGCGGATCGCGTTTCTGAATGTTAAGGCGCGTACACTCGACGGCATGACTTTGCGCATGCGTCGCCGATCTTCGGGCGTCCTCTTCTCTCTTCTTACGACTGCTTCGCTGACTGCAATTCTTCTTCAAGCCTGCGGAGGCAACGGAGATTGCGACACGGCCGAGGGCTCCTGCTTCGACGATGTCGATGGCGGAGGTGATGGAGCGCGCACGGACGGCACGGTCGTCAATCCCGATGGCGGCGGGTTGATCAACGACGACGGAAGTAGTCCCACGCCAGACGGCGGAGGGCTCGGCTCTTGCGATGCAGGATGCGCGAAAGGTGCACTCTGCAAGTATGAGACGTGTGTTCCTGACCTCGGGAGCTGTACGAACAACGACGGATGTCCCGGCGATTCGTATTGCGACACCGACAAGACGTGCGTTCCCTACGGCGTCCCTCCCTCGAAGACGAACGACCCTACGTGTCAGAAGCCGATCGTTCCCGAGAACGTTCTTCCTACGGTGCAATGCGAATGGCCTTCGCTTTCTCCCGATGCAGGCACTCCCTTCGCGCCGAACTATACGGCCGTCTACACGACTCCCGTCGTTGCCGATCTCAATCTCGACCTCGATCCGCTGAAGCTCCAGCCCTCCGTCGTTCTCACGACGTGGCTCGAGGTCGCGCGTGCGAGCGACACCTCGAAGAAGGAGCGCATCGGAATCTTGCGCGTGTTCGATGGACGAACGTGTGAAGAGCAGATGCACATCGGCGATGTTGCTGCCGCGGAGGTGGATGGCGATCCGAATCGACCTGCCTACGGCACGCAAATCGCGATTGGAGATCTCGATGGCGATGTGGGCACGGCGAATGGCCACCCCGAGATCGTGGCCTTGCACCGCGGCCCCGGACAAATCGGTACGAACCCGAAGCTTCAAGCCATCGCCTACGGAATCGACACGAGCGGGGCGACGCCGCAGCTCGTTCGCAAGTGGGTAGGTCACTCGTGCTACGCGGACGGCGGAGTCGGCGCGGACTTCTCGTTTGCCATCAACACCAACGAGGCCAACTACGGTCCTGGAATCTGGGACCTCGACGACGACGGCAAGCCCGAAGTCGTCGTCGATCAATACGTGTTCGACAGCAAAGGCTGCCTCCTCAACGAAACGACGGCCGTCGACCAGAAATACCTCAATCACGGCATGCTCTCGACCGTCGCCGACGTCGATCTCGACGGGAAGCCCGACCTCGTCCGCGGCGATGGCATCTATGGATGGAACTCGACGGAGAAGAAGTGGGAGCTCAAGCCTTACTTCAATCAAACGGCGCTTCTTGCACAACTCCCCGGCGCTACGAAACAGCCCCTCGGACACGTCGCGATTGCCGACCTCGGCGCGTACTCGGTCATTCCTGGAAAGTCCGCGACCGACAAGCTTCCGGAGGTGATCGTCACCTCGGCCGAGACGACGGGCTTTGCGCCGGACTCGACGGGAACGATCCGCGTGCAGACGATCACGGGTGAAGTGGTCTTCGGTCCCATTCCGCTCTTCCACGTGAAAGACAAGTTCGGCGGGCATGGCGGAGCGCCCACCGCGGGCGACTTCGACGGTGACGGTCAGGTGGAGTTCGCCGCCGCCGCAAACGAATTCTACGTGGTTTACGATCCCGACTGCGACACCGCCGCTCCCGACGCAGGGATCACGCGTCGCCCGGGCGGCAAATGCAATCGCCCAGCGAACATGACCGCCTACGGCCCGACCGCGACGGTCGATGCAGGCTACGTCTACGCGCCCTCCTCGAACCCGCTTCGTGGCGTCCTCTGGGCGCAACCTTCGCAAGATCGGTCATCGAGCGAGACGGGATCATCGGTGTTCGACTTCAACGGAGACGGACAGGCAGAAGCGGTCTATCGCGACGAGTGCTACCTGCGCGTTTACAAGGGCGCGACGGGGGAAGTGCTCTACAGCGCGCCGGCCTCGTCAGGAACGGGTCAAGAAGAGCCGGTCATTTGCGATGTCGACGGCGACTTCGCGACCGAGATCGTCGTCGCACGCGCGACCAATAGCCCGACGTGCCCCGCAACCGATCCACTCTTTCCGGGCTCGGGCACGTTCTTCAAGCGCGGCGGGTTCGAGGTCCTTCGTGACTCGCTCGACCGTTGGGCTTCGTCACGCGCCATCTGGAATCAACACGCATACGACGTTACCAACGTGACCGAGAACGCGAGCATCCCGAAGTCGAGCGCGCGGCTCCGCAACTGGGAACAACCGACGCTCAACAACTTCCGCCAGAACTCTCAGGGCAACCTTTCGAGTTTGGCTCTGGCGGATCTCACGGTGCAGATGGAAAAGATCGCCGGCCTTTGCTCGGGTCAAAGCGGAACGATCCCCGTGACGGCGCGCGTCTGCAATCGCGGCACGAATCCCGTTCAGGACGGAGCCACGATCGCGTTCTATGCGCATCCGCGAACCGACGCTGGCGTCGACGCGGCGGCAGGCACGATCATCTGTTCGCTCGTCACCCCGCAGACGCTCTCGCCGAGCGCGTGTGTGACGCTTTCATGCACGGGAACGGTTCCCGCGAATCAGGACGTCTATGTCGTCGCCGATCCCGAGAACAAGATCGCCGACTGCCACCCGAACAACAACGACGGCGCTTCGGCCCGCGCGTTGTGCGCGGCTAGCCCGAACTGACCGATCGCTAGCGACCCGAGATGCTCGCTTCGAGCACCTCGAAGAGCTCTTCTTCTGTGAACGGCTTCTTGAGCACGGGGTTTTGCACCGTGTCCAAGAAGCGGTGCGCGCGCTCGGTGAACGTGCCGCCGGTCATGAAAACGAATTTGCGGGCGAGGTCTGGCGAGGTCGCGCGAGCTTCCTCGAAAATATCCATGCCGGTCATATCCGGCATCATGATGTCGCAAAGCACGAGATCGAAAGCGCCCGTCTGAAGAGCGGTGAGCGCTTCTCGCCCGGAGCTCGTCGTCTTCACTTCGTGATCGTCGAGGAGCATCGTGAGCGCCGTCAGGATGTTGCGTTCGTCGTCCACGATGAGGAGCTTCGAACGGCGCAGCGAACGCGTCGGGGCCGCTGGAACGACGAGTCTTTCGGCCGCGCTGGCATTCGTCGGGAGGCTCACCGTGAAGCGAGTGCCGCGCGGATCGTTGTCGGAGATCGTGATCTCTCCGTCCATCGACGTCACGATGTTGCGACACAGGTAGAGGCCGAGCCCCATCCCAGCGCCCTGATCCTTCGTCGTGAAAAATGGGTTGAAGATTTTCTCGCGGACCTCTCCGGGGACGCCGGCGCCCGTGTCCGATACCTCTACGATGATGCGCTCGCCGATACACTGGGCCGACACGCGGATCTCGTTTCGCTCGACGTCGCCTTCGGGAATGGCCTGCGCTGCGTTGACGATCAAGTTGAGAAAGACCTGTCCGAGGCGAGAATCGTCGGCGACGAGCGAGAGGCCTTCGCCGTAATCGCGAACCACCTTGGCGCGGTAGCGGACCTCTCCTTCGGCCATTCGAAGCGAAGAATCGAGAAGCTCGCGCACGTCGATGCGTTTCGGCTTCCCCGATTCGACGTGAGCGAAGCTCCGGAGGTCACGCACGATGTTACGAATGCGTTCGGCGCCTTCGCTTGCTGCTCGGAGACGAGGCAAGCCGGATTCGGGCGAGAGGTGACCGCGCCGGTGAATCTCTTTTTCGGCGAGCTCGAGGTTCGCGGAGAGATACGTGAGCGGGTTGTTGATCTCGTGCGCGACGCCCGCTGCCAATGTGCCGATCGAGGCGAGGCGATCCGTCACGAGCACGCGAGCTTCGAGATCTTTCTCGTAGGCGAGGTCGGTGCCGACGAGCGTGATACCGGTGAGCTGTCCCTCGACGATGACGGGACCCGCACGGAGGGCATATGGTCGCCCGAGGGGACCGATGACTTCGGCACGCTCGAAGCTGCGCGTCGTCACGACGCGGCGAAACATCTCTTGCCCCTCTTTGCGATAGCGCTCGTCGCTCGAGAGCTCCCAAACGTATTGGCCGATGACCGCGTCGGCCGACATCTCCGCGGGAAGGCGGTTGATGTACGTGATCCGTCCCTCGAGGTCGATCGAGATGACGTAGCTCGGCACGCTCTCCATGATCGCGCTCAGTCGCGCGCGTGATTCGAGGAGGGCAAGCTCGCTTTTTTTTCGTTCGGTGACATCGAGAAACGTGACGATCGCGCCCTTCAGCGCGTTGTCGTCCTTGATCGGCATCGCGGAGAACGTCGCCCACGAGAGCGTCCCGTTGGGTTTACGTACGCCGAGCGTCATCGGGGGTTGCGCTTCGCCCGTCATTAGAACGCGCGCGACGGGGTATTCTTCGACCGGACAGTGGCTGCCGTCTTCGTGAATCGTCTGCGAGTCGAAGTCGAACGTGTACTTCTCGGTCAGCTCGTCGTAGCTGAGGCCGAGAATGCGCAACGCTTCGCCGTTCGCGAAGAGTACGGCGCCATCCGTCCCAACGTGGACGACGCCGCCGGGCATGACTTCGAGGAGGCGACGATTGATCTCGCGCGCCAAGAGCAGTTCGAGACTGGCGTCCCCCGTTCCCATTTCAAACGCCAGCGTACCATCGACTCGCGACGCAATGTCAGCGGGGACTAGGAGGCGGGATTCGAGGCTTCAGGGGCTCCCGGAGTGGGAATCGTCTCGATCGCCTCTGCGAGCTCGTTCGGAGTGATCTTCGTGCCGCAGTGGCGCGCATAGACCTGCGTGGCTTCTGCGCCCAAAAGGAGGATCTGCGTCGAGTAGTAGATCCAGACGACGAGCACGACGAGCGACCCCGCGGCGCCGTACGGGGAGCCGACGCTCGCTTTGCCGAGATAGAGACCGATGAGCAGCTTGCCGATGGTGAAAAGGAACGCGGTGATGGTTGCGCCGACGAACACGTCTTTCCACGCGACGATGACATCGGGAATGACCTTGAACATGAGCGCGAAGAGGCCCGTGATGATCGCGAAAGAGATGATGAAATTGGCGACTTGCCAGATCGTTTCACCGCCCGGCAAATTCGCACCGAGAAAGGTTCCGGCAGCGCTCAACGCGGCGCTGAGAAGGAGCGAGACGAGCAACAAGAAAGCAACGCCGAGGACCATCGCGAACGAGAGAAGGCGGGCCTTCACGAAACCGAAAATTCCGAGTGGCTTCGGCCTCACGTTCCAGATCGTATCCATCGCAGCCTGCAGCTCTGAAAACACGCCCGAGGCGCCGAAGAGAAGGACGACCACGCCGACGACGGTTCCCGTGATGCCCGCGGTGGGTTTCTTGGCGCTCACGAGGATCGATTGGATCGCCTCGCCCCCTTGATGACCGAGCACTCCTTCGAGCTGTCGTACAATTTCGCCACGCGCGGCGTCCTCGCCGAACACCATCCCCGCGACGGCGACCGCCACGACGAGGAGCGGGGCGATCGATAAAAGCGTGTAAAATGCGAGCGATGCGGCGAGGCTCATCGCGCGGTCATCATCCCATTCGGACACGGTCTCTTTGGCGAGCTTGAAGACAGTTCGGAAGTTCATGGGTTCTGGCCCCAGAGTGCAACGGATGTGCCGAGTTGTCTGCAAGGCTCTTCCCAGGTGACCCCAAACCATCGAAGATTGCGCCAATGCTTCCCCACGAGCCCGTGTCCGGCCTGATTGACCTGCTCATCGAAGCGCGCCCGCGCGACCTCGGTGGGTTCTCGGTGAGGCGTGCCCTGCCGGCAACGACGCGCAGACTCGTCGGCCCTTTCATCTTCTTCGATCAAATGGGCCCCATGGCGCTCGAGGTCGGAAAGGGGCTCGACGTGAGGCCGCATCCTCACATTGCGCTCGCGACGGTGACGTATCTCTTTGCTGGCGAGATCGACCACAAAGACAGCCTCGGATCGGATCTCACGATTCGTCCGGGCGATGTGAACTGGATGGTTGCAGGAAAAGGCATCGCGCATTCGGAGCGAAGCAGCGCGTCGTCACGCGCGAGCGGCGTTCACCTTCACGGCATCCAGAGCTGGGTGGCGCTGCCGAAAGAGCACGAGGAGAGCGAGCCGTCTTTTGCGCATCATCCGAAGAGCACGTTGCCTCGTTTGACCGAGAAGGGTGTCACGCTCGACGTGATTGCGGGCACGGCCTACGGCGCCACCTCGCCAGTGAGCTGCCTCTCGCCCACGTTCTACGTGCACGCCTTGCTCGAAGCGGGAGCGAAGGTCGCCGTCGAGCGCGAGCATCAAGAGCGCGCGATCTTCGTCGTCGAAGGAACCGTACGCGTCGATGGCGTCGCGATCCATGAAGGAACGATGGCCGTGCTCGTCGAAAACAAAGAGGCATTCATCGAGGCCGACACGAGCGCGCGTGTGATGTTGCTCGGTGGCGAGAAACTCGACGGCGAGCGGCATATTTTTTGGAACTTCGTTTCGAGCTCGAAGGAGCGCATCGAACGCGCGAAAGACGATTGGAAAAATGATCGCTTTCCGCGCGTGCCGGGAGACAACGAACGCATTCCGTTGCCTGAGGACGTGCCGCATCCACACGCCTGAGTGCCGCGACGCCGCAGGGCCTCAACGATAGAGCTCCGCCCAGAGCTCATCGGCGAGCTCGCGGTTGAGCTCGAACGCGAGGGAGGCCTCATTGACGATGGCTTGCGCTTCTTCTTCGCTTTGCGGAAAGCGATCGAGTCGCGCGCGAAAATCTTCGCGGAACACGGCCGGGTCCGGAATCGATGCGAACGTGAGGAACGAGAGCCCTTCGCGTGTCGGCAGCTTCAGCGCACGCTGCGCGATCTTTCCGGCGATCACGCCACCTGAAACATCCGCCATGTAACGCACGTAGGCGTGCGCGACGAGCAACGTCGGATCGCCGCCAGCGATCGCCTGCACACGCTCGAAATAACGCGCGCTCGCCCCATCACGGAACGGCTCCGGCGCGACTCCGAAGTAACGAAGGTCGGCCAAGATCGCCTCCGATCGAAACACGTTTCGGATATCGAACGCTTTCAGACGATGCTCAAAGGGAAGACCCGAGAGAGCGCTCTCCATCGTCGCATAGACGGGATAAAGCCGCGCGAGTCCCTCCGCGTAAGAGCCCTCGTTCAGCGTCCCCTTGAAGAACGCACGCGCAAGCCGAGTTCCCTCCACGAGCTTGTGCGCCACCTTCGTCTCGCGCCTAAGCCGCTTCGAAAGAGGAAGCGACTCTACTTTCTTTTTTCCTTGCACCTGAACCGTCGTCGTCATCCGCATCTCCTGGTGTGCGAGGGGTAATGCGCGCATAGGCGTTGTGACCCGAACGCCGAAGGCGTTCCAAAAACACTGAATTCACAGCGCAAAAGAAATACGAACGAAGCGAGGAAATCCCCTCGCTCGCCACTGCAGGGCGAGGGGTAATGCGCGCATAGGCGTTGTGACCCCGAACGCCGAAGGCGTTCCAACAAACACTGAATTCACAGCGCAAAAGAAATACGAACGAAGCGAGGAAATCCCCTCGCTCGCCACTGCAGGGCGAGGGGATTTCTCGCGTTCGGTTTCACAGGCGCTGTGAATAGAACTCGACGACCATCTGAATACGGATCGGGAAGAGAATCGACGTTTCGTCCGGAAGCGCTGCGACGGTTGCTTTGAAGTTCTCGCGATCGACTTCGAGCCAGGGCGTTTGGAACGTGTCGGCGACAGGAAAGCCTGCGACGGTCGGCGCGATGGCTTTGCTGCGATCGCGAAACGTGATCGTTTGGCCGCGGCGGATTCGATACGAAGCGATGTCGACGCGCTTTCCGTCGACGAGAATGTGGCCGTGATTCACGAGCTGGCGCGCTGCTGGGATCGTGCGCGCGAAGCCGCTGCGGAAGACGACGTTGTCGAGGCGACGTTCGAGGAATTCGATGAGCTTGTGGCCCGGAGCCGCCTTCGACGCGCGCGCTTCTTTCATGAGGGTACGAAGCTGGAGCTCCGTGACGCCGTAGTTGTGGCGAACCTTCTGCTTCTCCTGCAAGCGAAGAGCGAACTGCGAGAGCTTCTTGCGCGCTTGCCCGTGCTGTCCGGGCGGGTAAGGACGGCGCTCACTCTTTTTTGCGGTGAGGCCAGGGAGGTCGGTGCCAAGGGCGCGAAGAATTTTTACACGGGGTCCAGTTGAGCGGCTCATGATGGTCTTCCTGTCGATGGACGTGAAAACGCGCCGAGCCCGAATTGCGTCATTGGCGCAACGGAATCTTTGCGTCTGAGAAGGCGGAGAGCCTCCCCGAGGGTCTCGTGGATCGAAGCGACGACTTCCATTTGCAGGCGAATCGTCAGCGCGCCCAAGGTGACGTGCAAGACGCCGCAGGTGCACTGTTCGACCGTGCAGACCGGTCCCTGAGCGATCACGCGGCGTGTCTTGGGGCAGTTCTCTTCCATCGAGGTCTCCTTGTTTACGGACTCCTCGCCCCGCCGATGGGACAAGGTGAAAATGAAAACCATTTTCAATAGACCCAATGTGCCGGAGAGATTGAGCTCGGTCAAGAGCAGATCGAAGTGCACCACCGGAATCGTCGAAAGGCTCGAAATCGAGCCTCGCGGGTCACTCGTTCAGGTGGACGAGCCGGAAGAGCTGGAGAACAGCGCAAACAGCTCTTCGGCCGCCGTCGGCGGGTGAAGCTTGCCGGCGAACACGTCCGCTTCGATTTGCGGGAGTCGCGCGCCGACGGCTGCATCGGAGCGGAAGCCGCGCTCGAGCCGTTCTCCGACGAGTGTGCGAAGCCAAGAAAGGCGCTGCTCAGCGCGAAGCGTGTCGAGCTCGTGAGACGATTCGAGTGCGTTGCGGTGTTCTTCGATCGTCGCCCAGAGCTCGTCGATTCCAGCACCGGTCTGCGCGGAGATCGCGAGCGCCTGAACGCTCCAGCTTTTGCGGCGTTGGGGAAGGTAACGAAGAGCGGCTCGCAGATCTCCGAGCGCCACACGCGCGCGCGCAGCGTTGTCTCCGTCGCTCTTGTTCACGGCGATGATGTCCGCGAGCTCGAGGATGCCCTTCTTGATGCCCTGGAGCTCGTCTCCCGCGCCGGGAAGCGCCAAGACGAGGAAGCAGTCGACCATCTCGGCGACTGCCGTCTCTCCCTGGCCGACGCCCACGGTCTCCACGAGCACGACGTCGAAACCTGCAGCCTCCACGAGAAGCAGGGTCTCGCGGGTGCGCCGCGCAATGCCGCCCGGTGAGAGGCCGCTCGGCGAAGGACGAATGAAGGCGTTGGGCTCGAGCGAGAGGCGCGCCATTCGCGTCTTGTCTCCGAGGATCGAGCCGCCCGTGATCGAGCTCGATGGATCGATCGCGAGGACGGCGACTTTCAAATTCTTCGCGAGAAGCCGCATGCCGAGCTCGTCGACGAAGGTGCTCTTTCCGACACCGGGAACGCCCGTTACGCCAATGCGCTTGGAGCCCCCCGTTTGCGGAAGCACGCGCGCAAGGAGCGATTGCGCGAGCTTGATGTCCTCTTCTTCACGACTCTCGATGAGCGTGATCGCTTGCGCAAGAACCGCGCGGTCACACGAGCGGACGCCGTTCACGTAGGCGTCGAGGGACAGGCGCGCCCGTCTCGTCACCTGCGCGATCCCTTCCGAGCCCGTTCCATCACGGCTTTTCGAGGTGAGCTTGTTCCTGCTCTTCGAGGCGAGCCGGGTACTGCTCTTCGAGGCGAGCCGGGTCCTGCTCTTCGAGGCGATCGATCAACGCCACCGCGGCGTCCGCGATGACGGTGCCGGGTCCAAAAATGTCCGCGGCGCCCGCCTTGCGAAGCGCGTCGTAGTCGTCCGGCGGAATCACTCCTCCAACGACGACGAGAATGTCGGGACGACCCGCATCCGCGAGCGCCTTCCGCAGCGCCGGAACGAGCGTGAGGTGACCTGCTGCGAGCGAGCTCACACCGATGATGTGGACGTCGTTTTCGACGGCGGCGCGCGCGGTTTCTTCGGGCGTCTGAAAGAGCGGACCGATGTCGACGTCGAATCCGAGGTCGGCGAACGCCGTCGCGATGACCTTCTGCCCGCGGTCATGTCCGTCTTGGCCCATCTTGGCGACGAGGATGCGCGGGCGTCGCCCTTCGCGTTGGAAGAACCCGTCGGTCTTCTTGCGCGCGTTTGCGATGCCCATCGAATCGTCACCCACCTCTCCAGCATACACTCCATGGATGGCGCGAATCTCGGCTTGGTGACGGCCGAAAACCTTCTCGAGTGCGAGTGAGATCTCGCCGACGGTTGCATGCGCACGCGCCGCAGCGACGGCTCGCTCGAGGAGATTCCCACCCTTCCCCTCGGCGCACGCAGTGAGCTCGGCGAGCGCGAGGTCGCAGGCTTTTTGATCTCGCTCTTTTTTGAGCTTCTCGAGTCGTGCGATTTGGGTGCGCCGTACGGCCGCGTTGTCGACCTTGAGCACGGGCACTTCTTCGCGCTCCTTCAAGCGGTAACGATTGATGCCGATGATGGCCTGCCGGCCGGAGTCGATGCGGGCCTGCGTCTTCGCGGCTGCTTCCTCGATGCGCAACTTCGGGACTCCCGCCTCGATTGCCTTCACCATGCCACCGAGCGATTCGATCTCGGCAATGTGGGCGCGCGCGCGTTCGGCGAGATCGTGCGTGAGCCGTTCGACGTAGTAGCTGCCGCCCCACGGATCGACGGTCTTCGTCGTTCCCGATTCGAGCTGCAATTGGAGCTGCGTATTGCGAGCGATGCGCGCCGAGAAGTCGGTCGGGAGCGCGAGCGCTTCGTCGAGCGAGTTCGTATGGAGACTCTGGGTGTGACCTTGCGTCGCCGCCATCGCTTCGATCGAAGTGCGAACGACGTTGTTGTAGACGTCTTGTGCCGTCAGCGACCAGCCGGACGTCTGGCAGTGCGTGCGGAGCGCGAGGCTCTTCTGGCTCTTCGGTGAGAACTGAGAGACGAGCTCGGCCCACAGGAGACGCGCAGCACGGAGCTTGGCGACCTCCATGAAGAAGTTCATGCCGATGGCGAAGAAGAAGGAGAGGCGCGGCGCGAAGGCATCGACGCTCATGCCGGCGGCGATGCCGCTGCGGATGTACTCGAGGCCGTCTGCGAGCGTGTAACCGAGCTCGAGGTCGGCGGTCGCTCCGGCTTCTTGCATGTGATAGCCGGAGATGGAGATCGAGTTGAACTTCGGCATCTTCGCCGACGTGAAGGCGAAGATGTCCGCGATGATCTTCATCGAGGGCGAAGGCGGATAGATGTACGTGTTGCGCACCATGAACTCTTTCAGAATGTCGTTCTGAATCGTTCCTTGGAGCTTCTCGGGGGGCACGCCTTGTTCTTCGGCGGCGACGATATAGAGCGCGAGAATCGGCAAGACGGCGCCGTTCATCGTCATCGAGACACTCATCTTGTCGAGTGGAATGCCGTCGAAGAGCAGGCGCATGTCGAGAATCGAATCGATCGCGACGCCCGCCATTCCGACGTCACCGACGACACGCGGATGATCGCTGTCGTAGCCACGGTGGGTCGCGAGGTCGAATGCGATCGAAAGACCCATCTGACCCGCAGCGAGATTGCGACGATAAAAGGCATTCGAATCTTCGGCGGTCGAAAAGCCCGCGTACTGACGCACGGTCCACGGCTTCTGCACGTACATCGTCGGGTAGGGGCCGCGCACGAACGGCGCGAATCCCGGCAACGTTCCGAGGTGCTTCGCTTCGTCGCGGTCCACTTGCGTGTAGAGTGCACGATGCGGAATGCCCTCTGGCGTGTTCCAAGTCGCCAATCCTTCTGACGATGCGAACGCTGGGACCTCCGCGCTGTCGA
>JAHFDV010000578.1:1664-3620 GCA_023248815.1 Myxococcales bacterium | reverse complement strand
GTCGCCTCCGGCATCGACGAGCGCGCCTGCATCGAAGGGCCCCGCGTCTTTCGTGAGATCGAAGACGTCGCTCGAAGCAAAGATGTGGTCGGGAAACGCAAAGCCTCCAGCGACGAGAGCCGTACCGTCGGCGAGGACCGTCGACGTGTGGCCGAGCGCGCGCTTGTCCGACATGCCGGGGTGAAACGTGAAGGTGTCGAGGACGGGATCGTAGAGCTCGCCGTCCGCGAATTGCTCGGTGAGCGACTCCCCGCCGACGACGAGAATGCGCCCATCGTTCAGGGCGCGCGCAACGGCGTCGTAGCGCCCATGAAAAAGCTTTCCGGTCACGGTAGTGAAAGTGTTCGTCGCGATGTTGTAACGCTCTGCACTAGCGAGCTCCCCGCCCGTGTTGTTGAAACCGCCGACGAAGAGGACGTCTCCGTTCGCGAGTGGCGCTGCCGCGAGAAGTGTCCGGGGCTCCTTCATCGAAGGAAGGCTCGCAGGCGCCGCCCAACCGACACCGGCCGTGTAGATATCGATGGATCCAAGCGGTCCGTCGTCCGGCTCTGTGCCCCCAGCGACGATGACGCGGTGTCCCGGCAGTGCGACGGCAGTGTGGTAAAAACGCGTGACGTTCGTCAATCCCGCAGGCGTGAACGTGCCGCCAGAATAGAGCTCTGCGTCGTAGAAGTGCGTTCCGCTCGTGTCGTAGCCCGCCGCAATGAGGACGGTTCCGTCTCCAATCGCGACGGCCGAGTGTCCCGATCGCACGCGGAGCAGCTTGCCGGACGGGCTCCAGGTCATGCTCGCCACTGAAAGGACTTCGCTGGTGTCGAGATCGGTCTGCGTTCCGAGCGCATCTTGATCGAGGCCACCCGTGACGAGCACGTCGCCGTTCGCGAGGACTGCTGACCCCGTGAGAGCGCGAGCATGTGTGAGTGCAGCGCCGGTCGACCACGCGCCAGCGGAATAAACTTCGACGGAGGTCGTTGCGACCTCTTTGCCATTCGCGTCGAACGTGAGACCTCCCGCGACCACCACATCTCCACTCGGCAAGCGCTCGGCGGCGTGTTGATAGCGCGCCGTCGCGAGCGCGTCGCTGGTCGTCCACGCTGGATCCAAGAGCGCCGGGTATGCGATGTCGGCGGTCTCCCAATCGAGGAGGATGGAGCAGCTGGAGTTGCCGGCTGCGACGAGCTCTCTCCGAAACGGGGGAACGGGTGACGTGTCGACGACGCATTCGCGCACGGACACGCGCGGATGATGCGTTCGCATCTCGCGATCCACAATCGTGGGGCGTGCCATGCGATAGCGTGGAATACTCATTTCGTCGATGAATTCGAGCGTGTCGTCGACGAGGCGCAGGGAGCGAATGCCCTCGCCGAGCGCTACGCGAAATGTCGTCGACTTCGGTCCGGCACTGGAGAGCACGGCGAAGTCTTCGACTCCATTCGTCGTTGCGCGCACGAGCAGATCGCGCGCGCGCGCGCTGCGATCGTGAAAGACGAGATAGCTGTCCACCTGCTCGACCTGCGCGTAGTCCGATGCCTCTTCGGCGAGATCGATCGAGAGAGAGCCTCCTGCGGCTCGGAGAGAGAAGCTCGGGCGCGCGCGATCGGCGAACGACACCTGCGCCCTTCCAACGTTGGCGATGACGGCATTTCCGTTCGCAACCTCGAAGGCACGGGGCGCTGCGGCAAGCACGGAGAATAGGCCTTCACGAACGGCGCGCTTTCCGTCGAGAGCGTGTGCGTTTCGAGTCACGGATGAACGAAACGTTTTCGCGAGGTCGTCGAAGCGTAGGCGCGTGTCCTCCGAAAGCCGAAGTTCGGTGCTCGCAGCGCGACACGAGGCGGCGTCGGACTCGGTGCATGGAGACCAAGACGGAGCGGCGCATGCGGCGAGAAGCACGCTTGGAATCGCAGTCGAACGAAGGCTTTTCGTGCTCGCCATAGGCCTCGAGCGTGGCGCAAA
>JAHFDV010000578.1:0-1654 GCA_023248815.1 Myxococcales bacterium | reverse complement strand
AACACGTTGCGCATCGCAACGAGAAAGCCCAAAGGGTTCGCGTTGAATGCGACGATCATCGATTGACGCTTCAGAAACGCAATGCTACATCGCAGAGCGTCGAGAGAAGGGTTGAGCCCCGCTCTCGAAGGATCGGGGTGGTCCGAACCAAGGCAGCCGAGACCGAAAGGCCGGCAGGCCGAGCGAGGGTCCCCTCCGCCGAAAGCCCGATGCGGGCAGTAACCAAAAAGCAGAGCCCGATGTCCGGGCAGAAAACCTCCGGCAAGGCCGGTCAAACAGAGAAACGGGAAAGTCCCGAAGACGTTCGCGAGGTGCTCGCGCCAATCTCCACGGAGAGAGGGCCAAGCTCCGCACGCGGCCGTAAGGAGAACCGAAGAAGATGAGTCGAGAAGTCGATCAAGAAGGCACGATGACCTTCACCGAAGCTGCCGCCAAAGTTCTGAAGCTGGTGGGCAAGCCAATGCACTACAAAGAGATCACGGACATGGCGGTGGAGAAGAACCTTCTCTCGCATGTCGGCAAGAGCCCCGAAGTGACGATGGGCGCGCGCCTCGCGGCGTTGATGAAGAAAGAAGACAAGGGCAATCCAATCGTTCGCGTGAAGCCCGGCGTGTTCGGGCTCCGCGAATGGAACGCCAAGGGCAAAGGCGCAGCAGCAGCCGCAGCCGCAGCGGCCGCCGCTGAGAACGAAAGTGACGAGGGCGGAATCAACGCGCTCGACATCGAAGCAGCTTCGCGCGTTCCCGATTCGCGAAACTCCGTGAGCTTCGTGAACGACGCCGAGGAACCCGCCGCTGAAGTCTCCGGCGAAGATCGGCTTCGCGCCGATCTCGCGGCAAAGGGCGCACAGCTCTACGCCGAAGAAGACGACGACAACGATCCGATTCTCGGCGCGCCCGACGAAGACGATGACGATGATGAAGCTCCGGCGGGAGCCGGTGAAGGCGGAGCTCCCGGTGCCGAGGCGGCTGGTGCAGATGGAGGACGACGACGTCGTCGCCGTCGTCGTCGGGGTCGGGGAAACACGGCCGGCTTCACGGAGTCGGGCGGAAACGGTGCCAGCAGCAATGGCGCTAGCAACGGCGGCGGAGGCAATAGCCTTCCCTCGTATACCGTCTCTGACGGAGACGAAGCTCCGCGCGATCCCAACGCTCCTCCAGCGCGCCCGCAAATTCGCGAGCGTCATCAAATCATGGGCGGAACGGGCATCGAGCTTCCCGAAGGTGGCGACGGCGAAGAGCTGGCTGGCAAAGATCTCGCAGACGCGACGATCCTCGTGTTCGCCGGTTTCGATCGCAATGGCGGCCCAGTGCCGGCACGCGCAATCGTCGACGCACTCCTCCGCCGCGGACGCCTCTCCGGCGATCCCGTGCTCGCGACGCATCAACTCTCGGCGTCGCTTCGCGCAGACAACCTGCGACGCACGGCCGATGGCCTTCGTCCTCGCTTCCGCTTCGCGGCGCAAGGGCGCGTTGCACCGACCGACTGGCTCCTCTCGGGCGACCTGGTTCGTCTCGAGCAAGAGGCGATCGCTGCGGTGGAGCGCTTCCGCGATGCCTCGCGAAAGAACTTCCTCCGTCGCTTGCAAGAGCTTCCGGGGCACGCTTTCGTCGAGCTCGCCTTGCTGGCTCTCGAGCGCATCGGCATGACGCAA
>JAHFDV010000577.1 GCA_023248815.1 Myxococcales bacterium | reverse complement strand
GCCCTTTCGGATGCAACGTCATGGGCATCCGCGAGACCCTGAAGGTTCGAGGAAAACAGCACCTCCGCGCGTACCACGCGCAGATCCGCGAGAAAGGAAAGCGTGCGCGCGTCAGTGAAGCCGAACGTTGGTTTTGCGGTGCCTGCGGCACACATCTCTACCTCGTCGATGATCGATGGCCGAAAGGCGTGTGGCCCTATGTCGGCGCGATCGACACTCCACTGCCCGTACCGAAACATCCGATCTCCATCATGACGAGATTCAAAGCTCCGTGGACCCCGAGTTGGATGCTCGAGCACGGGCCGACCTATGCGCGCTACCCGAAGCAGTCCATCGCGGCCTGGCACGAAGACGAGGGCTGGCCCGTCACCGTGAAACCTTAGCTTTCAGTCGGCGGAGCGGAACTCGAGAAAGCGCAATCTGTTCACGAGAGAGCGTAGCGGCCGAGCTTCATCACGGCAGACTGCATTCCTTCGGCGAAGGTCGGATGGACGAATTCGCCGTCGACGATCGCGCGCGCGGATCCCTTCGCCTGCATGAGCACGCTGAAGATGTGGATGAGCTCGCCTGCGTCGACGCCGACGACGAATGCCCCCAAGATCTGCTCGGTTTTGCGATCCAAGATGACCTTCACGACGCCGGCGGTCTCGTCCGTCTCGATGGCGCGAGCGATATTGCCAAACGGCATGGTTGCCACTTCGATGTCCCTACCCTCTTCGCGCGCGGACCGTTCGGAAAGGCCCACGCCAGCCACCTGAGGATCGGTGAAGATCGTGTAGGGCACCAAGCGATCGGTGTGCGCGCGCGCCCGACGCCCCATCAACGTCTCGAAGAGCACGCGATGATCGTCCCACGCGACGTGCGTGAACTGCGGTCCCGCGATGCAGTCGCCGACGGCAAAGACCCCCTTCGTCGAGGTCTCGTAGCTTTCGTCGACGACGATGTGCGCGCTTCCGTCGACCGAGATCTTGCCATCGTCGCACCCGAGATCGCCCGTGTTCGGGACGCGTCCCGTCGCCACGAGAAGATGCGTCCCGTGAATCGCGGTGCTTTGACCTTCGATGTCGAGCTCGACGCCTTCTTCCGTTCGCTTGATCTCGGCCACCTTTCGCGTGAGCTCGAGCGAGATGCCTTCGGCGCGGAACACGGCCATCATCGCTTCGGAGACGGCTTCGTCCTCGCGTGGAAGAAGACGCGCCGATGGGGCCACGAGCGTCACTTCCGAACCGAAACGGCGGAACATCTGCCCCATTTCGCAAGCGATGTATCCTGCACCTAAAATGACGAGATGCTTCGGGAGCTCTTTCAGCTCGAGGAGACTCGAGCTCGTGAGATAAGGGACGCCTGGGAGACCTTTCACCGCGGGAACCGCAGGGCGTGCGCCAACATTGATGACGATTTGCTTCGCCGTATGCCGCTTCCCGTTCACTTCGATGACGCGTTCATCGACGAAGCGCGCGTGGCCGATGATCGTTTCGAGATTCTCTTTCGCGCCATCGACATGGTGTTCGACGCCGTCACGCCAACGCTTCACGATCGCGTCTTTGCGGCTCATGACGGCAGCGAAGTCCACTTTCACCTCCCCCGTCTGCACGCCGAGGCGCGCCGAAGTACGCGCGACATGGGCTGCGCGCGCGCTCGCGACGAGGGTCTTCGTGGGCGTACACCCGACGTTGACGCAGGTTCCCCCGAGGTGACCACGCTCGACGAGGACGACGTTCTTGCCTGCTGCCGCGAGCCGCGTCGCGAGCGGTACACCTGCTTGGCCGCTCCCGATGACGATTACGTCTGCTTCTTTTTGGGCGCTCATCGCGGCGACTCTAGTCGGATGCTACGTTCGTGGCCATGCTGCAAAAGCTGGCAATCCTCGCGATCATTCAGGCGTTGAAATAACCGCTCAGCTACCGTCCCGAAGCCTCAGAGCCCGCAGCGCGCGAGTTTGAGCGTCGTTCGCCGAGACCGCACTTCGACGCGAAGCTTCTTCGCGAGCTCAATATCGCCTACTGCACACGCGATCGTCGCGAGAAGTCGCTCGGTCTCCCGCCCGATCCGCGAATCGCGCGATTCGTTGACAAAAACTTCTTCGAGATCGGGTCGCGCAGCTGCGAACTCCCCGCGCTGCACGAGATTGCGTGCAAGGAGATAGCGCGCGAGCGGATCGTTGGTACGTCCCGCCCAGTCGCCGAGAGCCGAAAGTCCGACGTCTCGATCCGGCGGGCCACCTTCCGGTGAGAGCAGGAGGTCTCGAACGGCGTTCCGCGCACTGGGATCCAGGGCTCCACGCTGTTTCACTTCGAGCGTTCGCGCGAAATCTTCGTCGGTCGTGCGAGCCGCAACGACAGCGTAGAGGGAGGCCGCATTCGCAAAATCGCCGCCGCGATAGTGCGCATCGGCGACCGCCTCTTCGACGCGATCTTTGACGGCACGCGATACGTTCTCGTCTAGAAGCTGGAGAAGTTTCGCCTGAGCAGCATCGTTGCCTGCAGAAAGCTCCATCGCGTTTCGCTGGAATCGAATTGTCGCCGACATCGGATCGTATTGGAGCGCTTCGTCATAGGCATTTCGCGCGCTCGTGACTTCGTTGCGACCCTCGCATTCTCCCGCGCGTTTCAAGAGCGCATCGACGACGTGCGGGCACTTTCTTCCGAAGACACTCGGACGCTCGAAGCGTGCTTTGGCATACGCCAAGAGCTTCTCGTCGACGGGTTGCGCCTTCAGCGCCGCTCGAAACTTTTCTTCCGTCGTCGCGAATGGCTCATTGGTGAGCGAAGGAAGCTCCGCGCCTGCGTACCACTCGCGCATGACGGCAACGCCGAACGTCTCGCGAACGTAGGTCATGAAGGCGCCCGCGACCGTGTAGCTCATCGAAGAGCTGTGCCCGAGAAAGCTCAGCGAGAAGATCGACGAGAGCGGCGGCAAAAGTCCCAGCTCGAGCATCGCGCGTGACCACGTTTCGGGATCGATCTCGTCGTCGTCCGGCGAGGTCGAAACGGCGCCCCCTTCGATGAGACCTGGATTCGGAAGGAGTCCGCGGAGGCCGCCCGCGACGCTGAAGGGCCCGCGACCGATTCGTCCCAAGACCACGTGCGCGAGCTCGTGTCCGAGGATGGGATGCGGATACGTCGAGAGCTGGACATAGACCTCGCGGCGCCACGGCTTCGCAATGAGCGTGTCGGCGGCGCCCATGAAGTGCCGCTTCTCCTTCGCATCGCGAAAGAAGTAGGCATGAACGCGGCCATCCGGGGAAAGCTCGAGCCGCGATTCCACGTAGGCGAGCTGGGCTTCACAGTCGCGCAAGAGCCGCGCAGCATTCGACTTTCGCGTGCCCTCGGGAAACGAGATGTCGCAACGCGCGCCGTGCAGCTCTCCGCCGAGTCCTTGGGCGATGGTCTGCGGCGTTTGCCAATGCCCGAGCTTGGCTCCCAGGAGCGTAATCGTGATGCTGATGCCGAGCACGAAGACCGCGAGCCAGGGTCGCGGAGACTTGATGCTTGCGAGAAAGCGGAACTGTTTTCGATCGTCGTAGACGAAGAGCGGCGATCCGAGGAGAAGCGCGATGATCGTCGCCAAGCTTCCTGCGCGATACGTCCAGAGCGGCAGCCCCGCGTCGATGACGGTGTC
>JAHFDV010000576.1 GCA_023248815.1 Myxococcales bacterium | reverse complement strand
AGACGACATCGCGAACGACGGGAGCGCCATCGAGAAGGCTCGTGTGACCCTGCTTGTACAAGGTCGGGAGAAGCGGAAGAACCGCGGGCGGCATGAACGACCACATCTCGTTCATGTGCGACGAGCCGTCGGCTTTGACGCCAGCGTTGAACGCGTGAAGTTGACCGTCGTTCGTGGGGGCGTAAAGAACCGCGGGGCGCTTCTTGAACGTCTGCCGGAATGCGCTGTAACCCTCGTCACGAATGCTCGCGTTGGGAGCTCCGATGATGATCGGCGTTGCGTGCACGATGTCGCCGAGAAGTTCGTTTCCGCGATCCTTCAGCGCGTAGGGCGGCACGAAACCGGAGTAGAGCGAGCTGTTCGCGCCGAGATCGTAACCAACCGAGATCGTGCGCGCTTGGCTCGCCGTGACCGTGAACGTTCCGAAATTGTAGGTGGCGGGAAGCGCCAAGTCGGAGTTGCTGACGTTGCCGATCATCCCGTTGATGTCGCCCGTGACTTGATTGCCCGTCGAGAATGCCGCCGTCGTCGGAATCGTCGCCGCGAAGTTGCCGGTGCAGCCGGGAGACGAAACGCTCGATTTGCAGCCGTTTAGGCGGAAGTTGCCCGTCGAGCTACCCGTTCCGCTCGCTGCCGAAATCGAAATGGTGGAGAACTGCCGTGATGAGTAGCCGAGGTCCCCGCCGCTTCCGCCACCACCGCTCGCGAGGTTGAACGCGAAGTCGTCGGAGTTCGTTTGGTCGGCCGTAGGAAGCGTCGATGGGTTGGCGACGGGACACGTGTAACGGCGACGCGTGAGCTCACCGCTCCAAAGCGCAGCGGCGCGCGGGTGAATACCGGTGAGAAAGAGCGCGCTCGACTTGAACGCGCCGACCGTTTCGAGAGCGATCGGCGTGAATGTCGGCGTCGTACGCGTCGTCGCCTTGCGCCCGATGTTCGCGAGAATCTCCGAGAGAGCCGTCGAGAGCGCGCCCGCCGTTTCGACGAAGCGCGCGCCGTTGGTTCCACCTTCGAGTGCGATCTTGTCGAGGATGCAGCACGGCGCATACTTCTCGCGTTCCGTCGGATTCGGATCCGTGCACTTCGCGTCGCGTTGAGACTGCGTGAGATCGCCGCACTTGATGGGGGTCGTGGCGACGACCGCGTCGCTGACGGCGAAGCCGATGACGTACGTGATGACTTTGCGTCCAGAAAGCGAGCCGTCGGTGCCGGTGTAGAGTGCCTTCGCCGTGTCTTCGGACTTCGGGAAGGGGCACTTACCGCCCGGAGCATTGCCTTCGGGTGTGCAGAACGGACGAAGGTCGAGGTTGGGGAGACCGTCCGTCACGACGATGATGTACTGATCGCGGCAGCCACCCGAGACATACGGGTCGACGGATGGTCCGGTGTTGTCGCTCCAGAAGAAGTGCTTCGCGTCCGCGAGCTGTCCGGCGATCGGCGTTGCGCCGTAAGGGCGCATCGCGTTGATTGCGCTCTGCACGCGATCGTTGTTGGCTTTCACGTCGACGATCGCCGCGGTGGCCGGGGGGAATCCGATGAGACGACCTTCCCACGGCGGAGCGGCTGGATTGCGCGCACCAACTTCGAGGATGGAGTCCGTCAAACAGTTGTAGGGGCGGCCCTTGGTTGCACCGACGGTAGAAGAGGCCCAGTTCGGGAAATAGCTCCACGTTCCCGTGAAGGGGTTCGCCGTGTTGACGCTCGTGCCGACGACGCCGGTGGCGGGATCGTTCGACGTGTCGAACGTCATGAGGCCGAAACGCACGAAGTCATTGAGCGAGTCGATCGCGCCGTTCGGCAACTGTGAAAAGTCACAGCTCGTCGTGGGCGAAGTGAGGACTTTTCCGATGATTGCGTTCGCGGGCCAATCGGTTGCGTTACCGCCCGAGCCAATGCCCGTGGGGCCGACGCCGCTACCCGCCGCCGCTCCAGGCAACGTGCCCGGCCCGAGCATGCATGTTCCGCCAGCAGCGAGCGGGCGGTGGAAGGGCAAGTAATAGTTGGTGTCGTACGGGGTCTGACCACCGATCTTGTATTCTTCGGTGAAGGCCGAGCCGCCCGCGCGCGTCATCGACGTACAACGGAACGCTGGCGTGATGTCACCCGTGAGCGCCTGCACTGCGGCGCCCCAGCGATTGGGTTGGGTATCGAGCGCCGGGTTACATGACTGTCCGGCGTCTTCAGGCGTGCGTCCGTCGACCATGTATTCCATCGATCCCGACGTATCGAGAAGGATCATGACGTTCGGCGCAGGCGGCTCGAGGTCGATGAGCTGCGCATTGGCCGTCGATGGAGACACGAGCGATGCCGCGACTCCGGAGCCGACGAGAAGCGCGAGTGGCGGAAGATTTTTGCGACGGTTGAGAGTGATCATGGGAGGTCTTTCAGCAAACGAAAATCAGTTGGTGCAACGGACGGGGCCGACCGTCATGCGCGTACGCGTAGTCTCTGTTCCCGTATTTCCGTATTGCACGACGGCGTTTGCCGACGTCAGCGGCTGTGTGAGGCCGATCGAGTTTGCGGTCATTTGCATGTAACAAAGGCCGCCTTTGAGATCGACACCGGGCGGCGGACGCATCTGAACCGGGTCGCTCAGCTCGACCACGAAGTCGGCGCCCACCTGCGACACCGGACCAAAAGGCGTCGACGTGAATGCGGTCGTTGCCCACCCGCCTGCGCCACCCGCGGAGCCGCCGTTGTTCGCCATCTCTTTCGAGCCGACGCGTCGACAAGCGAAAGCGCGTCCCGCTTCTGGAGATGCGGCGCTGCGCGCGAAGAGGGGAATCTCGGTGAGCGAAGGCACGCTCCGGCATTGCTCGTCGCGCGAGGCGATCATGATATTCACGACCATCGTCGCGGTGTCCGCATTGACCATCTGGGCCGCGCCCATCGCGCCGTAATCTGCGAGGTAGTGAGTTTGCGTCGACTGACGCGAGAAGCCCGCCGTGCGGACTTCATAGCTCGCCCCATTCAGCGCATACATTCCGACGGCGGCGAGGACGGCGAGAGTCATCGCGAGGATGAACATGATCGCGCCGCCTTCGGCATTGCGCCGTGCGGCCCGAGCGAGCAAGCGTCCGCGCGCGGGCGAATCCGGATTCATGCATGCGAGCAGAGACTCGTCACGTGGATGGAGAGCGTTCATCAGAAGAGCCCTCGCGCTTGATTGACGAGCGACACGTCACTGACGAGAGAACGCACGCGCGCCCACTCTTGCTTGCCTGCCGTACAACCGCCCGCGACCGTGCAGTAGCGAAGCTTGTAGGCAGAGTTCGTGGCGATCGTGAGCGTCTGCGAACGATCCGGCATTGCCGCGCGCGTCGAGATACGGAAGTCGATGCCGCGAACCCGTTGCGGAATCGCCGTGAGCGCACCGTTTGCGACGGTCGCTGTTGCGATCGTGTTGTTGTCGTCGTCGAAGTCGTAGGTGACGGTGCTTTGCGCGAGTGGCTGAAGCGTGTAGTTCGTCGTGTCGATCGTCGCCGAGAATTTGAGGTCGATCGCATACTCGGCGATGAGCTCGGGCACGCCAACCCTGGTTCCGCTTGCATCCATGAAGTAACGAAGAAGGTCGTACTTCGGAATCGTCGAGCTATCGACGAGGCGCCCGTACTGGGTCGGAA
>JAHFDV010000575.1 GCA_023248815.1 Myxococcales bacterium | reverse complement strand
CGCTAGTCGCGAGTCTTACTCGTTGGACGAAAGAGGGAGACATTCATGCAGAAGACGCAGCTCGTTAAGTTTCTTGGAGTGTCCTTGGTGGCGATCACCGCCGCGTGCGGAGGCGCCAAAGCGCACGTAGAGACGAACCCGCAGCCGACGCCGGCCCCGACGCCCGCACCGACGCCCGAGCCCCCGCCGCCGCCAGCGCCCGTGATCGCGCAGAAGGTCGCGAAGAGCCGCGTCGAGCTCACCGCAGAGAAGATCGTGATCAAGGAGAAGGTCCAGTTCGATGCCGGCAAGGCGACGATCAAGCCGGAATCCAAGGATCTCCTCGACGAGATCGCGAAGGTCTTCGCGGACAACCCGCAAATCAAGAAGGTCGAAATCCAAGGCCACGCGAGTGGCGAAGGCGATCCCAAGGCCAACACGAAGCTCTCGGACGAGCGCGCGAAGTCGGTTCTTGCCGCACTCACGTCGCGTAACGTGAAGGCTGAAGTCTTGGCCGCGAAGGGCTACGGCTCCGAGCGCAAGATCGTCGCCGACGAAAAGACCGAAGACGACCGCGAGCAGAACCGCCGCGTCGAATTCGTCATCCTCGATCCCGCCCCGAAGAAGGGTGGACTCGCAGGCAAGCTCGGCCCCAAGTAAGCGCTCCCGCGCTCGGAAGACGCCTTTCACGCGCTCGCAAGAGCCGTGGGAGGCGTTTTTCTTTCCATCGACTTTGGCGCGTCGGGGGCCGTGAAGCAGGCAGGGCGAAGATCTGCTTGTCGCGCAGGCGCATCGCTCTACGCTCACGGGCGATGGCAACTCTCTTCGAATCGACCGCGCTCCGAGACGTGACGTTCCGCAATCGCATCGGGGTCTCTCCCATGTGCCAATACAGCTCGAAGGATGGCTTCGCGAATTCGTGGCATCACGTTCACCTTGGGTCGCGCGCAATCGGTGGCGCTGGACTCGTGATGACCGAAGCGACCGCGGTGGAAGCCCGAGGACGCATCAGCCCGGGCGATCTCGGAGTCTGGAAGGACGCGCACGTCGAAGAGCTGCGGAAGGCTGCGACGTTCATCGAGGAGCACGGCGCCGTCGCCGGCATGCAGCTCGCACACGCGGGACGCAAAGCGAGTCACGCCGAGCCGTGGAACGGCGGAAAGCCTCTCTTGTCTGCTCAAGATGGTGGTTGGGCGGTGGTCGGGCCATCGGCGATTCCTTTCCAAGCAGGGAGCGGGCTCGTTCCGCAGGCGCTCGAGAAGAGCGAGATCGCCGACATCGTCAAAGCCTTCGCCGAAGGTGCCAAACGTGCGCTCGATGCTGGGTTTCGACTCGTCGAGATTCATGCGGCTCACGGATATCTCCTTCACCAATTTCTCTCCCCCCTCTCGAACCATCGCGAAGACGAATACGGCGGCTCCTTCGGTTCACGCGTTCGCTTCGTCCTCGAAGTGATCGCGGCCGTGCGCAAGGTCTGGCCGGATCATCTCCCGCTCGCGATGCGCGTCTCGTCGACGGACTGGGTCGAAGGCGGCTGGACGCTCGAAGATACGGTCTCGCTCGCGCGATTCGCCAAAGAAGCGGGAGTCGATCTGATCGATTGCAGTTCGGGCGGCAACGTTCCCGACGCCAAAATTCCAGCGGGGCCTCGCTACCAAGTGCCCTTCGCCGAAGGCGTTCGCCAAGGCGCAGGTGTCGCGTCGGCCGCTGTCGGGATGATCACGGAGCCCGAAGACGCGGAAGACATCGTCGCCTCGGGCAAGGCCGATTTCGTCTTCCTCGCACGCGCCATGCTGCGCGATCCGTACTGGCCTTTGCATGCCGCAAAGAAGCTAGAAAAAAAAGTCGATTACACACCGAGACAGTACGGTCGCGCGCTCTGAAAACGAAGACGCTCTCGGCCCTCGAGGGTGAGAGCCTCGACGGCGTCACCCCAGGCCATGCCTTTTGGCCAAGTCGGCGAGGTGCTTGCGGTCCATTCTTGCGTCGCGCGCGGCGGCGCTCACGTTGCCGCTGTGGCGTCCGAGTAACCAGGTGACGTAGCGACGCTCGAAGTCGGATTCGAAGGCGGCGCGGATATCGCGATAGCTCTCTTTGGGGTCGAAGTCGGCGCCGGCGCTGAGCGCTCCTGGGGGAATGCTCCCTGTCGAACGCGTGGGAAAGAGAACGTCGATGGAACCGCCGCCGCTCGAGTTGAGCATCCGGGCGCGTTGAAGGACGTTTCGTAGCTCTCGCACGTTCCCGGGCCAATCGTGACCCTCGAGGCTCGCGAGTGTCTCTTCGGCGAAGGGCGTTTCGTCACCATCGAGTCTTTGAAAGTGTACGACGAGTGGACGGATGTCTTCGCGTCGCTGGCGAAGCGGCGGAACGGTGATCGGAACGACGGCGAGGCGGAAGAAAAGGTCCTCCCTGAATCGTCCTCCGTCGACCTCGCGCTCGAGCGTTCGCTTCGTTGCGGCGAGCACTCGAACGTCGGCCTTCATCACTTTGTTTCCACCGACGCGTCGGAACTCTCGCGCCTCGAGAACGCGGAGAAGCTTCGGTTGAACGTCCAACGGGAGCTCGCCGATTTCGTCGAGGAAGAGCGTGCCCCCCTCCGCCAACTCGAAGGCTCCGACGCGTGCCGCAACGGCTCCGGTGAAGGCGCCGCGCTCGTGCCCAAAGAGCTCACTCTCGATGAGCTGGTAGCTCACGGCGCCGCAGTCGACGACGACGAAAGGCCGCTCGGCGCGCGTGCTCTCCTTGTGGATGGCGCGCGCGAGAACTTCTTTGCCGGTGCCTGTTTCTCCCTGCAAAAGCACGGTCGCTTCGGTCGGGGCGGCGCGCTCGAGGACCGAGAACACGAACCGCATGGGGATGCTCTCGCCGATGACGCCACCGAACTCGCGGCGCTCACTCGGGATCACGTTGGCGCGGCTCGCGACCGGACGGACCATGATCTCGATGTCGCCGAGGGTCGCAATGGTGCCGGAAGGGAACACGCCTTCCTGGATGCGCGCGCCGGCGACCTTGGTGCCGTTGGTGGAGCCGAGATCGACGATTTGCACGCCACCCGCGACCTTGGCGATGGAGCAATGATTGCGCGAGACGGTATCGCTCGTGAGGACGAGCGCGTTGCTGTCCGCTTTGCCGATCTGCAAGACGTCGTCGAGGGGAACTGCGCGTCCCCGCTCCTGACCCGTGAGCACGACGACTTCGAGCTCGATCGCCTTTCGTGGCGAAAATTCGCGAGCGCGCGTGATCGGGTCGGTCATTGAAGTGCGCTCCCCACTTCGATCGAAATCGCGTTGCCGCCGAGCTCGATCTTTCGTCTCAGCGTGACGGTGTGATCCGTCTCGGCGACGATGGAGATGTCGTAGGGGCCGTTTTTGAGCCTCGGCTCGTGATGAACGACGCGCGGAGCCGCGCTCTTTTCGAAATGGAACGTCGCTTCGCGTTCGACCTCGTGGCCTTCACCTTCGTACGCGACGGTGAGTGCAGTCACGTCTTTTGCGCGGTCGCCGAGGACGAAGTTCACGCTCTGTTCCGTTGGGGCCCCGCGAAACACGTAAGCGAGACACAGCATGACTGCCACGCCGATGATGAGAAAGCCGCTCCGACCTTTTTTCCCGGAGGGAATCAATGTCTCACCGGAATCCTCGCACC
>JAHFDV010000574.1 GCA_023248815.1 Myxococcales bacterium | reverse complement strand
TTCCCGAATAGAACTCCTCCGTGCGCACATAGAGCTCTTCGAGCATGCGCGCCTTCCAAGAGGTCATCGCCGTCGGCGAAGTCGTCGAGACATCGGCGATGCTCAGGAGAAATAGGTCGCGCAGACCTTCGCGCCCCCGCACGCGCGAGGCGAAGTCCGAGACGACGCTCGGATCATCGAGATCGCGTCGCGTGGCGATTTGATACATCGAGAGGTGCTCGCCAATGAGGCGCTGCGCCGATTCGATTTCGTCCGCCGAAAAACCGAGACGCGGGAGAATTGCGCTCGCGAGCTCTGAGCCGCTCACCGAATGATTCTTTCGCGAACCCTGTGCGTCGGGATACCCCTTCCCTACGTCGTGCAAGAGAGTCGCAAGTACGAGCACGCGCGGATGCGTCAGCTCGGCGGCGATGCGACTCGCCAACGGATGAACCTCTGCGAGCTCTCCACGGCGGAGCGCACCGAGACAATCGACGGCGGCCACGCTGTGCGTGTCGACCGTGAACACGTGATACGTGTCGTGATGGACGCGCCCTGTCACGGGAGAGAACTCGGGAATCATCGCCAAAATGAGCCCGAGCTCGTGCATTTCGAAGACGACCGAGCCGCGACGCAGCTTCGTCTCGCGCACGACGCCCAGGAGATCGACGAAGAGCTCCTTCGCCTCGGGGTCGTCGCGCAGACGCTCGCAGAAGCTCGGCTCGAGCGCAGCGCGCGCGATCGTCTCGCGCGTCTGCGCATGCAGCGGAAGATCGTGTTCGCACGCGGCTCGCAGCGCCTTGAATGCGAGCGAGGGTTCGCGCTCGATCGCTTCACGGCTCGGAAGCGCCACTGCTCCGTCGAACGAACGAACCCCGCTTCCGAGGTCGATCTCGGGGAGGCGCGACCGCTTTTTAGCAGGACGAACGCGCTCGAAAATGCGCTCGCGAGCACGCGTGATCGCGCGCGCATGAAGGTAGTACGCCTGCATGAAGCGCTCGGTCCCTGCGATGATCGCTGCATCGCCCTCCCCTTCGACGAATCCGAGCGCCAAGCTCACTGCTTCTTGCGCTTCGAACGTCAAACGATCGCTACGACGTCCCGAAAGACGATGAAGATGATTGCGTGTCCGCAGCACGAAGTCGCTGGCGGCATCGAGCTCGCGCCCTTCGCGTTCGACGAGAACGCCTAGGCTCACGAGCTCTTTTCCGAGCTCGTCACGTTCGCCGACGGGATAGCGCGTGCGCGCAGCCCAACGCGCGCCGTCGAGGTCACGGAGTCCGCCCGGGCCGCCCTTCACGTCGGGCTCGAGGAGATAAACCGAGCCGCCGAAGCGCTCATGACGATCTTCAGCCTCTTGCGCGAGGCGATCGATGAAGGCGCCACCCTCCGAAAAAAGTCCGTCACGCGCGCGCTGCATGAGCCCTTCGAGCAACGAAGTTTCTCCCGCAATCGCGCGAAGATCGAGGATGGCCGTCGCCGTCGGGAGGTCGTTTCGCGCGAGCTCGAGCACGCTCTCGGGGACGACCACTTGGTGACCGATTTGGAGTCCGAGATTCCAGAGCGGATAGAGCAAACGCTCGGCGACCTCCGTGAACTTAGGATCGTCTTCTTCGCGCTTGCGCATGAGCCAAATGTCGACGTCGCTCTTGTAGGCGAGCGATCCGCGCCCGTAGCTGCCGGTACCGACAATCGCGAACGAAAGGGCGCCAGGCACCGAAGCCGCGGCGAGCGCGAGAAGATCGTCGATGGCTTCGCGGCGAAGATTCGAGAGCTCACGGCCGTCGCGCTGTTCGGCGAAGAGCGCCTTGGCTTTCTCTTCGTACGTATCGAGGATGGGGCGGAGACGCGCTTCGAGAACGCGATCGGCTTCTTCGGCGGCGCGGAGGCGGACTTCGGCAGACGCTCGCATCTCGAACGAGATTCTACGCCGCTTTTACGCGCGGCGTCTCCAGGAAGGAAGGTGCTCGTGGATGGCAGCGCTCGCTGCCCGTCGCGCCTCGATGAAAGCCCCGCTCAGGCCGGCCTCAATGAAAATCGCGGCTCATCGACGAGATCTCCAAGGACCCGTCCAAGGTCTCGAGGTGGGAAACGACGACGTGAATCACCGCGGCTTCCCGCTCGATCTTTCCCTTGGCGATGAGCATTCGCGAGTTGTTGGCGACATACCGTAGGCGGTCGTACACGCGTGACCAGAGAACGAGGTTCACGAACCCGAATTCGTCTTCGAGGGTGACGAACACGACTCCGCTCGCCGTCGCGGGACGCTGCCGACACGTCACGAGCCCCGCCACGCTCACACGAGTTCCATGCTTCACCTCGAGCAAATCTTTGCTGGAGAGCACCTTGTCGCGCGACCGCGAATTCTCGAAGCGTGGACGCAAAATCGCCATCGCATGATCGATCGCGATGCCATTGCGGCGGTAGTCGAGCTCGAGCTTTCCATGACGCGAGAGCGGCGTGAGCTCGGGATGCTGCGTTTCGAGCTCTTTTCCTCCGAAGAGTCCCTCACTGACGGGCGCACGCACATTCCACATCGCGTTCCTTCGCTCGGAAATGATCGATGTGAGCGCCCCCGATTCTGCCAAGAGCTCCAGCTCGGGCTTCGTGATGCGCGCGCGATTCGTGAGGTCGGCGATGGTCGTGAAAGGCGCCGCTTTCGCCGCATTTGCAATGCGATGTCCCGAATCTTCGACGAAGCCTTTGATGCTCGAAAAACCGAGACGCAGCGCCCAGGACGATCCCTCGGCGCGCGGTTTCCCTTCACGGAGCTCGAGCGATGCATCCCAATGACTCGACTGCACGTCGATGGGGCGAATCTCGACGTCGTGCCGCTGCGCGTCCTGCACGATCGTGTTCGGCGAATAGAAACCCATGGGCTGACTATTCAAAAGCGATGCCGCAAAAGCCGCGGGATGACGCAGCTTGATCCAAGCGCTCGCATAGACGAGCAACGCGAAGCTCGCTGCATGACTCTCGGGAAAGCCGTATTCGCCGAAGCCTTCGATCTGTGAGTAGAGCCGCTCCCCGAACTCGCGAGAGATGCCGCGCGACTCGAATCCTTTGAGCAAGCGCGTCTTGTGACGTTCGAGCCGTCCGTGCTTTTTCCACGCCGCCATGTCACGCCGCAATTGATCGGCTTCTCCGCCCGAATACCCCGCGCCGACGATCGCGATCTGCATCACCTGCTCTTGAAAGAGGGGTACACCGAGGGTGCGCGCCAAAATCGGTTCGAGAATGGGATGGGGCGCCGCGGGCGACTCTTTGCCGTCACGTCTTCGCAAGTACGGATGAATCATGCCGCCTTGAATCGGTCCAGGGCGCACGATCGCGACCTCGATGACGAGATCGTAGAACTCCTTGGGCTTGAGCCGCGGAAGCATCGACATCTGCGCGCGGCTCTCGATTTGAAAGACGCCCACGGTGTCGGCGCGCCAGAGAGATTCGTAAACTTCTTTTTCCTCCGGCGGAATTCGCGCCAATTGATCGTTGGCAGAGAGGCCCGTGAAGCGAGCGTCATAGTTCGCCACCATCGCGAGCCCGCGTCGAATCGCGGAAAGCATTCCGAGACCGAGCACGTCCATCTTGTAAAATTTGAGCGTATCGATGTCGTCCTTGTCCCAAGGTACGATCGTGCGGTTTTTCATC
>JAHFDV010000185.1 GCA_023248815.1 Myxococcales bacterium | reverse complement strand
GACGCTCGTTGCGCCCAAGGGAATGGCGGTACGCCCCACGACGGACCGCGTGCGCGAGGCGCTTTTCTCGATTCTCACCTCTCAGCGGGGGGCGTTCGACGGCCTCACCGTTCTCGATCTTTTTGCTGGCACGGGTGCGCTCGGCCTCGAATCGATTTCGCGGGGGGCGGCGCGGGTAGTGTTCGTCGAACGCGATCGTCACGCGCAAGAGTCGCTACGAAAGAATCTCGAGCTCGTGCAGGGAAGCGCGAAGATCGAGGTCATCGCGGGGGACGCGCTCTCGCCGCGAACCCAGAAGTCGCTGACCCACGCATTCGATCTGGTCTTCGTCGATCCTCCTTACAAAATCTACGACGACGCGAAAGATCACGCAGAGCTCGAGCGTGTCCTCGGCGAGCTCACGCTCACGGAAGACGCGACGATCGTCGTCGAGTATGGAAAGAAGCAGGCCCCGCGGTTTGCGCGATTCGCGGTGGAGAGCGAGCGAGCTTTCGGAGATACGAACCTTGCGTTCCTGAAACGCGAGAGCTGACGAAGAGCGACGCCCTCCGCAAGAGAGAAAGTGACGTCACGGCGCCGTCTGCGTGAAATAGATGTCACACGTTGATCGAACCGATCGCGCGCCGCGTTCGTGTATAATCGGCGCTCCCTCTCCGAAAGGTATTCGTCGATATGGCACAAAGCGCACCGCCGCCGCCCCCGCCGACCGGTGGCAATGGGAAGTACATCGTTGCCCTGATCATCGCGCTCCTAGGTATCGGCGCACTCCTCTACTTCCGCTCGCAACAGAAGCCCGTGACGGTGACGCAGATCGTAACGGCTACGCCCACGGCTACGCCGACCGGCGACGACAACGACGTGCCTCCGCCGCCAGAGGTCCCGGATGCGGGTGGCGACACGGGTCCCGTCAAAACGACGCCCGTCTCGGCGGGCGACCCCTGCAACGTGAAGTCGTGCGGCGGTAAGACCACCGACGAAATCGAGAGCACCCTCGCCGTGCGCGCTCGCGCCGCGCGCAAATGTTACGACCAGCTCCTCGCGCAGGATCAAAGCCTCAAGGGACAAGTCAAAGTGAAGGTGCGCATCGCCAGTAACGGCCTCGTGTGCTCCGCGGTCGCCACGGCGAACGATACGGGCTCACAGTCCGTCGAGCGCTGCGCCACGAATCCGTTTCGTGGAATCCAGACGGCTGCGCCCAAGGGCGGCTGCGTCGACGTCGAAATCCCGATGAACTTCAAACCCGCGCAGTGAGCATTTCGCGGAGTGGCTCGCGCGGGGTGAGCGCGAGTCTCTTCCCCCTCGGCTCCTGACAACTGAGAACGCAGACTTTTCTAGAGCTCGGTTCGAGAAGCGTTCGCATCCACGCCGGCCGTTAGCGAGAGTTCCATGCCGACCGTGCTTCTCCAGGTTGCCTACGACGGCACCGGCTATTGCGGCTGGGCGCGCCAACGCGACAGCGAGAGCATCGAAGACAAGGTGCAAGCGGCCGTGCATGCGCTCGATCCCAACGCCTCGCGCGTTCGCGGCTCGAGCCGAACGGACGCAGGGGTCCACGCCGATTGTCAGCTCGTCGCGTTCGACACGGAGAAGATCATCGGGGCGCGTGGTTGGGTGCTCGGCACGAATCGTCATCTCCCGGACGACATCGCGATCCGCCAAGCTTCGCTCGTCGAAGACGGCTTCACGCCGCGCTTCGCTGCGAAGTGGAAGCGCTATCGCTATCGTCTCTACGCGGGCCGCATTCGTCATCCGCGTTTCGAGCGAACGCATTGGCACGTGCGCTTTCTTCTCGATCGTTCGCGCATGAGAGCCGCGGCCGAGCTTCTCCTCGGCGAGCACGATTTTGCGGCGTTTCGCACGACGATGGATGAACGCACGTCGACCGTGCGCACCATCTTCCGCGCCGACGTCGAGGAGAATGGCGACGAGATCGCGATCGTCATCGAGGGCAGCGGGTTTCTCCACAACATGGTGCGCATCATCGTCGGCACGTTGATGGATGTCGGGCGCGGCAAGCTTCCGGCCGACGTCGTCACGGAAGCGATTCGCACGGGGGATCGCCGCGTTCTCGGCACGACCGCGCCTGCGCATGGACTCTGTCTCGAATGGACCGAGCTCGAGCGTCTCTCGCGCGAAGCTACTGGTGACGACACCGCGCGAGGAGTGGTGGTCGAAGAGGAGCGCTGGCCATGAGCATCGTCCTTCGAGGTCTTCGCGAGGGGGATGGTGCGCCGCTCGCGGTCTGTTGGAAGGAGCTCTGGGATCTCCACGAATCTTGGGGTGGATACACGACCGATCGCGATGCACGCGCGTTCGATCGCGTCGCCGATCGCCTCGATCGCGATGCCGTCGCGCGACGATCCGAGGTTGCGTACGGCAGTCATCTTCATCTCGTCGCCGAAGTCGACGGGCGCGTCGTCGGACAAGTCGAAGGATGGCTCGACCGCATGGGCGTCCACCCGCGCACGAAGACCGTGTGCGAAATTCGTTCGCTCGTCGTCCGCAGCGACGTGCGTAATCTCGGCGTCGCGCGAAAGCTGCTCGACCGACTCGCGCTCGAGGCGGATCGCGCGGCTCACGAGTCGTGCGTCGCGATCGCCGAAGTGCTCGAAGCGAATCCTGCGATGTCGTTCTACGAGAAGCTCGGATTTCGACCCGTTGCGTGGACGAAGCGCCTCACGGGAACGAGCTTTCACGAGATCGAGCTCAAGCTCGGCGATGCGCCTGCGCGCGCGACCGTCCGCAGATCACGCGCGGGAGACGAGAACGCAATCGCAAGGCTCGAAGCGCGCCTCGCCGAGCGCCGCCGTCGCGGAAATGATGCTCGGTATGATCCGCCGCAACCGCTAGAGGCTGCTTGGCTCGGACTCTTGCGCGACGTCCTCACGACCGAAGATCCGCTCACTCCGCAGCCGTTCGTCGCCGCAACCCCCGATGGCAATGCGCTCGCGACGGCGCAGTTCTGGATGCAAGAGCTCGAGCCGCCGTTCTTTCCGCAGGCCCGCGCGATCGCGAGCCGCCTCGAATGTTTCGACAACGACGAAGCGTACCGAACGGCGCAGCTTCTCTGTCGCGGCCTTCTTCGCCTCGCGCGCCGTGCAGGAGCGTCGGCGATCGAATTCGTCGACTTGCCGCCGCCTGCCGCACGTCTTTCGCAGGCGCTCGAGTCGATGGGTATCCCGGCATGGTCGCGGATCATGCAACGCCCTTGAGGCGCGCCGCGCTTCGCTCTCGTTCGCAGGCTTAGGTGCTCGCAAAACGCCCCATAAACTAGGCTTTTTTGCGGACGCCGTGGCACAACCGCCAAACGATGGCGCGCGTGAGTTCATTCGGCGGGCGCATGCGTCTCGCGACCATCTGTCTCTTCGCTGCGTCGGCGACCGCGCATGCCGATGAGCGCGCTTCGTCGAACGAAATGTCTCGGCTCTCCTCCGCGTTCGCGCACGTCGCGGGAGTCGTCGGGCCGAGCGTCGTGCAAATCGAGACGACGATGCGTGTCCCCGATGCATTCGGACCGATTCGTCGTGCGATGGGCTCGGGGGTCGTCTTCTCGAAAGACGGCGTCATCGTCACGAATCATCACGTCGTCGAGAATGCCCTCGCGATCTACGTGAAGCTCTCCGACGGTCGAAAGCTGACGGCGCGCGTCGTCGGAACCGATGAAGCCACCGACCTCGCGGTGCTTCGCGTCGAGGCCAAAGGGCTCGTCCCTGCACGTTTCTCCGACACCCGTCGCACGCGCGTCGGCGAGTGGGTAGTTGCCGTCGGCTCGCCGTTCGGCCTCGGGAGCAGCGTCACCGCGGGGATCCTCAGCGCCAAAGGGCGTGGCGGCCTCGGAATGAGCGCGATCGAGGACTACTTGCAGACGGACGCGAGCATCAATCCGGGCAATTCGGGTGGACCCCTCGCGACGCTCGACGGCACCGTGCTCGGCATCAACACGATGGTCGTCGACAAAGGAAACGGCGTCGGCTTCGCGATCCCTTCGAGCATCGTCCGTCGCGTCGTCGATCGCATTCAGCGGGAGGGCTCCGTTCATCGCGGGTCCATCGGCCTGACAGTGCAAGATCTCTCGGTCGATCTCGCTCATGCGATGAAGCTGGGCGTAGCCGAAGGGGCGATCGTCAGCGCCGTGAGTGAAGGTGGACCTGCGAGCGGTGCGGGCATCTTGCCGGGCGACGTCATCACGAAGGCCAACGACAAGAGCATCGAAGGCGAACGCGACCTCGTTCGCGAAGTGCTCGAGCACGCGCCGGGCGACACCATCGACCTCGCGATCCTTCGGGACAACAAGCGTATATCGACGAAGATCGTTCTCGCGCCTCGTCTCGAAGCGCGCCGCGAAGAGCGGCCTGCTCCTTCGCCTCTGGTGTCGCCGAACGACACCTTCGGAATCGTCGTTCGTGAGCTCGACGAGATGCAGTCGAAACAGCTGGGACTTCCCGAAAAACGGCTGGCCTACGTGGCGCGCGTTGCGATCGCGTCTCCCGCAGACCGCGCGGGTCTCCACGAAGGCGACGTCATCGTCGACGCCGACGGACGGCCGTTTCCGACACCCAGCGAGCTTCAAGACGCCGCGAAAGATGGTGAGGTCTGGGTTCGCGTGCAAAGAGGCTCGAAATCGGCCCCAGCGTTCTTCTTTGCCGTTCTCAAACGCTAGACCGCGCTCGAACGCTCGTTGGCCCCGTCTCAGGAAGGCTAGATGCGGGAACCCCGGACCCGCGGTATAAGCGCCGCCTCATGATCGAGATTCGCGAAATTGCACCGGGCGGCGACTTCAAAGACTTCCTCAACGTCGTCGATACGATTTACGCGAGCGATCCGAACTACATCCGCCCGCTCGACATGATGGTCGAGGAGCAATTCAACCCGAAGAAAAACCCATTCTTCCTCCACGGCGAAGCGCACTTCTTCACGGCGCATCGCAACGGAAAATGCGTGGGCCGCATCAGCGCCTCGATCGATCGCGAGCACGTCGCGCGCTACAAAGACGACACGGGCTTCTTCGGCTTCTTCGACACGATCGACGACGCCGAAGTCGGCAAAGCGCTACTCGACGCCGCCGAAGGTTGGCTGAAGAAAAAGGGCCTCAAACGCGCCCGCGGACCGATCTCGCTCAGCATCTGGGAAGAGGTCGGCCTCCTCGTGAAGGGCTTCGACAGGCCACCCGTCATCATGAATCCGCATCACCACCCGTATCAAGCGAAGCTCGTCGAAGACGGTGGCTACGCGAAGGTGAAGGATCTCTTCGGCTGGTACTACGAAATTCACGAGCTCAACGCGCGCACGAAAAAAGCGCACGACGACATCTTGGCAATGCCCGAGGTCGAAGCGCGACCCGTCTCCCTTCGTCGCATCGAACGCGACATCGAGATCATTCTCGAGATCTTCAACGACGCTTGGCTCGAGAACTGGGGCTTCGTCCCGGCGACGCGCGAAGAAGGACGAAAGATGGCGGCAGACTTCCGCTTCATCGTGAATCCTGAAACGACGCGCATCATCTTCATCGATGGTGAGCCTGCGGCGTTCGCGATCGCGCTTCCGAATCTCAACGAGCTCATCAAAGACCTCCACGGCAAGGTCTTTCCTTTGGGACTCGTGAAGCTCATCTACCGCTTGAAGGTCGAAGGACCGAAGAGCGCGCGCATGGTGATCTTGGGCATCAAAAAGAAGTTCCGTATGCAGCGTAAATACGCGGGGCTCTCGCTCTATCTCTTCGCCGCGATCCACCTCGCATGCCGCCGCATCGGTATCACGTGGGGCGAGCTCGGCTGGACTCTCGAGGACAACGCCGCGGTCAACACGGCGATCAAAGTCATCGGTGGTAAAAACTACAAGACGTATCGCGTCTTCGAACGCCAGCTCTCCTAGGCGTCTCCACCTCTCTCAACCTGCGCCGGCAATTGTACAACGTACAAATCCGCCCGATGACCGTGGAGGACGTCCCTTACGTCGCCGCGCTCGACGAGACGATCTTCGAAGACCCACAGGTCACGATCGAGGATCGCATCGTCCGTTTCGAGGAAGAGCTCGCTCGCCCTTTCGCGGTCGTGCTCGTCGCCGAACAAGAAATGACGGTCGAAGCTCTCGAGCGCAACGAAGACAACATCGTGGGCTATCTGCTCGCGTGGTCGACCTTCGATGAAGCGCATCTTTTGAACATCGCCGTGAGCGAGCCGAGTCGTCGCAAAGGCATTGCGAAGCAGCTGCTCGACGCGTTTCTCACGCACGAAAAGTTTCGCGATCTACATCTCGTCGTCCTCGAAGTTCGCGTTTCGAACGAAGCCGCCAAGAAGTTCTACGAGAAGGAAGGCTTCGTGCTTTCGCGCACGCGCCGCTCGTACTATCCGGACGGTGAAGACGCGCTCGAGCTCGTGCGCGCGCGAAGTGAAGGAGATGCGTGAGGCAAGAAGAGGGACGAAACGACGATCCTCCGAGTCGTTCTCTCGCCATCCTTTCCCAATCCGATTGGACCTTCGGGAATGGGCCTCGAAATTCCGGCAGGCTCGGGCTCGATGGAAGATCTCGATTGCGCCGTCCGTTGCTTCAGTGGCGGCGGCCGGTTCTTCGCACAACGGCCCCGATCGAGCGCACGACCTTGCCGCCAGCGATGAAGCATCTCGAAGCCGCGTTTCAAAAATGCCTGACGACGAAGCTTCCGCTCGCGTCCCCGTGACGCTCTTGGCGCCGACGCGAAGGCAAGAACGTGCGCGCAACTTGCATCGCTGACGAAAGCCAGCGACGCTTTCGATCGAACTTCATGCGCACCTTCCTTTCTGCCTCCTCTTTCGTCGGGAATCTGCTCGCCGGGAGCGTGTTCGTTGCAAGCACCCTCGTCTCCAACGTCGCGCACGCCGAGGATCCGCCCTTGAAGCGCGGAGCCGCTGCACTCGAAAAAAGTGACTATGCCGCTGCCGAAAAAACGCTCGGCGACGTGAAGGGTGCAGACGAAGGCGCTGCGAAGCTCCTTCTCTCTCGTGCCGCGCTCGAGCAGGGAAAATACGACGTCGCCGAGAAGCTCGCCACGCAAGCCATGGCGCTCGGAAAAAAGCTCGAAGGGATCACGGCGCGCGCGATGGCACTTCGTGCTCAGGGAAAAGAAGTAGAAGCGATTCGTCTGCTCGAACCGCTCAAGACCGAGAAGAACAAAGCGGCGCGCCGCGGGAAGCTTTTGCTCGGCGAGCTCCTCATCGACACGGGGCACCGCGCCGACGCGAACGATCCGCTCATGCAGATCGCGGACGAATACAACGACGACACGATCAACGACAACGATCCCGAAGGGCTCGCAATGGTCGGTCGCGCGACGTACCTGCTTCGCGCATTCAAGAATGCCAATCAGGTCTTCAAGGAAGCCGAACGCGCAGAAAAAAAGGCGAATCGTACCAATCCCGATCGCAACCTCTGGTTCGCGGAGCTCTTCTTCGACAAATACGACACGGGTCACGCCGAAGAGCTCGTGAAGGAGCTCCTCACCGTCGCACCAAAACGTGCGGATGCGCTCGTGCTCCTCGGTCGAATCAAAGTAGAGCAATCGTTCGACTTCGATGCCGCCGAAAAAATGGCGAACGAAGCACTCGGGGTCAATCCGAAGCTCACGGGCGCATTTGCGCTGCGTGCGGGACTCGCGCTTCGCGATCTCGATACCGCTGCCGCCGAAAAAGCGATCGGCGAAGGGCTCAAAACGGATCCGAGCGATCTCGAGCTGCGCACTCTTCTCGCGACGTCGCGCTTTCTCGCGGATGATTCTGCAGGCTACGAAAGCGCCAAAAAAGACGTGCTGGCGCGCAATCCCGAGTTTGCGACCTTCTATCAAGTCGTCAGCGACTACGCCGAGTGGGAGCACCGCTACGACGACATGGTCCGCATGATGACCGAAGCCGTGAAGATCGATCCCGAAGACGGAAAATCTTGGGCAACGCTCGGCTTCTGGCAATCGCGCGGCGGGAACGAGACCGACGGGCTCGCGTCGCTCAAGAAGAGTTGGACGAAGGACAAGTACAACGTGCGTGCGTACAACACGCTGAACCTCTACGAAAAGGTCATCCCCGTCGAGTACGACCTCGTCTCGCTCGGCGCGCTCAAGATTCGCTACCCGAAAGACGAGAAAGCGATCCTCGAACGCTACGTGCCTCGTCTTCTCGGCGAGGCGTACGCATCGATGAAGTCGCGCTACAAATTCTTGCCGACGGCACCGACTCAGGTCGAGCTCTACGGATCGCGCGAGCAGTTCAGCGAGCGCACGAGCGGCTTGCCGAACATCGGAATTCACGGCGTGTGCTTCGGTCGCGTCGTCGCCGCGATCAGTCCTAAAACCGAGCCCTTCAATTGGGGGAACGTGCTCTGGCACGAGCTCGGTCATGTGTTCGCGATTCAACTTTCGAAAAATCACGTGCCGCGTTGGTTCACGGAAGGCCTCAGCGAATACGAGACCATTGCGCGCAGACCCGAATGGCACCGCGAGCTCGATCCTCAGCTCTATTTGGCGATCAAACGCGGAAGCCTTCCCGGCGCCGTAGACATGAATCGCGCCTTCACTCGCGCCGAGAACGCCGAAGACGTGACCGTCGCCTACTACGCGGCGAGCCAGATGTTGCTCTTCACCGTCGAGCAATTCGGGATGCCCGCCGTCAACAAGGCGCTCGCGCTTTGGGGAAAGGGCGAACGCACGGCCGACGTGTTGGAGCACGCATTCGGAACGCCCGCTGCCGAGTACGATCGGCAGTTTCGCGCATGGGCGATGGCGCGCCTCGTTCGTTACGAGAAGCAATACGTCTTCGACGATCGCGCAAAGCCGCTCGAGGCGACGGAAGCGCGCGTGAAAGAAAAGCCGCAAGATGCGCGAGCGCGTTTCGATCACGCGCTCGCCCTCGTGAAATCTCGCAAGGGTGAGGAGGCCGTCGCCGAGATCAACGAGGCGTTGAAGCTCGATCCCAAGCTTCCCGATGCCCTTGCACTCCAGGCGCGCATGCAAAAGGGCCAAGAGCGCCAAGCGACGCTCGAAAAGCTCCTCTCCTCGGGAGGCGACGGTTACGAGTCGCGCATTCTTCTCGCAGGTCTCGCGCATCAGGCCAAAGACGCGAAGACGGAGCGCGCGCATCTCGAAGCGGCCGCGGCGTTCGATCCGAGTCAGCCCGACGCGATTCGTTCGCTTCTCGAGCTCGCGTTGAGAGAGAAGCGCACGAACGACGAAGTGCCGCTCCTCCGCGCGCTCGCCCCGCTCGATCAACACGACGGCAAGGTCTTTCGGCGCCTCCTCGAGAAGCTCGTGGAGGCGAAGCTTTGGAAAGAAGCGCGCGCTACGGGCGAGTCGGCGATGTTCGTCGACGTCCGCAATGGCGGCACGCATCTCAACTACGCGCGAGCGCTCCTGGCTCTCGGCGACAAGCCGACGGCGATTTTCGAGCTCGAGAGCGTGCTCGTCGCGGAGTCGACCAAGCACGAAGCGTCGACGGCGCACTATTGGCTTTCGCTCCTGAATGCAGGTGATGCCAAGGAGCACGGTCGTGAAGCCCGCAAAATCGAGCCTGAAAATCCGCTTTTCGTCGAAGGCTTGCCAAAACCTTGAGAATTTCCCCTTTCAGGCGAACCGGGTTACGCTCGAAAATTCCAACGTCCGATGAGCCAAGAGACCCGTAAAGACCCACGCGCCAAGATCGTCAGCCTCAACGTTCGCTACAAGAGCGCGACGGTGGACGAGTTCATCGAAGACCATTCCTTCGATGTCAGCAAAGGCGGCGTGTTCATCAAGACGGCTTCCCCGTTTGCGACGGGAACGCTGCTCAAGTTCGAGATGCGTCTCGCGGGCGACCAAGCGGTCATTGCCGGCGTAGGTCGTGTCGTTTGGCGTCGTGAGCCCCCAGATTCGAGTCCCGACAACCCCGCGGGAATGGGCGTAAAGTTCATCAAAATCGACGACAAGTCGCGCGAGATCATCGACAAGTTGATGGTCAACCACTCGGACGCCGGCAGCGCCTACCAAGATGGTCTCGCCAGCGCGCCCGCCAGCACGAGCGAAGCACCGACGCGTCCCAAAGCGAGTCTTCCGCCCGTCACGAATATCTCGGTACCGCCGCGTCCCGGCATCCCGCGTCCCATTGGAAACGTGAGCGCGCCGACGGTCCCGCATTCGTTCGTGCCTTCGCAGGCGCTCGGAAGCGTTCCGCCCGCCAAGCCGACGGCTTCGGGACTCGG
>JAHFDV010000573.1 GCA_023248815.1 Myxococcales bacterium | reverse complement strand
CTGAGTGAGGTTGAGGATCGTGACGATGGAGACCCAGCCGAAGTTGAGCGCGAAAGGTGAGCGCACGAACCATCGCGCCTTCCCGATCTCCGCATCTTCTCCGATGCGCGACTCCATGAGAGCCAGGTTCATGAGCATCGCGACCATGATGAGCGCGGCGCTCGCATAAGCGTGATGACTGAATGCAAACGTCCAGTACGCGCCGAGCGCGGCGTTGATGACGGTGAGCCAGCCGATGTTTCGGTGAAGCGGGCGACGCTGTTGGTGCGGCAATCCCTGGAAGAGCGCGTAGGCGAAATGACCCGCAAGGACGGGAACCCACATCAAATAGGCCCAGCTCGATGCGGAGAGCATCGGCTGCGTGGCGCGCGAAACGTCTCCTACGGATTCACCGTTGAAGCGCGGTGAGTAGTCGTAGAAAACGCACACCGGCAAAATGATGAGGTTGGCGAACTGACGCAGCTGATCTTTTGCTTTGATCGTGAGGGCCATACGCACGAAGGAGTGCAACGGACGTGCCCTGCGAATGGCACCAAAAGGACGAGCGAATTCAGTGCTCACGCACTTTGAATTCGCTCGACTTCGACCCAACTGTGTCAGATCGCCACGATTGCTGCGCCCGAAAGGAAGGCCTCGGGCACGCGAGAATTTCAGGGAGCCGCGTTGCACTCTTGGTTGCAGGCGCCGAAGACGCACGTGCCGAGATCTTGAGCGATGTCCTGTCCGGGCTGCTCGATCTCCGAGAGGTTCTCGAAGCCGCATTGCGTGAATGACTTTCCCGTTCCCTGACATGCGTAGAATGCGATGAGGGCTTCTTTGCAGGCGCAGTTTTGATCGCACGCATCGACTTGCTGCGCACACTTCGTTCGCGCGCAGACGACGCACGTTGCCGTCGTCGCCGTACCCGTCTCGTTCAGCGCGGCGTCGGGAACCGACACCGTCTTCAAGCTCGCGTCGACACACGCGTTGGGATCCGAAGCGTCGTCTTCGACATCGCCGTCGGACTTCGTCGTCGAATCTTTCTTTCCCGTGTCTACCGCGGCGTCGTTGGCAGCCGGAGGCTCATTGGCGTCGGAGTCTCCTCCGCAAGCGACGACGACGGCGAACGGTGCAAGAATCGCGAGCGAAAGCGGGAACAGAAAGCGCATGAAATCCTCCGGGAAAAGTGAGCTCTGTCTATACCTCCATCGGGGCCTCGAGCAAGACGAGACATGGAGCCGAAGGAAGATTCTCGAGTAGAATCGCGCCCGTCTTGAGCCGACTCAGCGAGTTTCTGGAGCGACGCGTTTACGAAGAAGGGCCCCGCCAGCGCATGCTTTGGGCGTGCGCCTCCGCGATATCACTCGCGTTCGTCTCCTTCGACTACGTGGACCGTTGGCAGGTCGTACGCACGTTCCACGGGCTCGAGCTCCTCACGTATTGCGCATCCGTCGCCATTTTGACGGCTTTTTTTCGATATTGCCTCGAGATCTGGTCGGTACGGCGCACGCGTCTCAATGCCGTCGGCGCCATCCTCATCGCCTTCGCGTTCGTTCTCGCGATCATCCAGCGCGACTTCGTGACGCGTTACGGAGTCGCATTCGATCCGGCCTTTGCGAGCGCAAACGTGACGGGGATTCCCACGCAGCGAGGCTTCGAGCAACGCATGTTCGACGCGGTCGGATTCCTCGTCATCTTCACGATCGCCGCGTTTGCGGTCCTCGTCGTCGCGCGCCTCCTCGTCTTCACGACGCCACGCCATCTCGCCTCGAGCATGCGTCGCGGCGCGCTCATCGGCCTCCTCTTCCCGGTGCTCGTCGGTGTCGTATTCGACCGCGTGTCGTCTCGCGCGCCGCCGTTTTACGCGCAAGCCATGCATCCCGTTCCGCTCTACCTCGCGTCGCTCGGGGCAGACCTTGCCGGTGGATATTGGCTCATCGCGCGCGAGTATCCCGATGCGCGAAAGCCCGAACCCGTTCCATCCATTCGCTCGACGGCGAAAGGCTCCCCACCGAATGTGGTCCTCATCGTCGGCGAGTCCATTCGTGCCGTCGACTTTGGAAGAGACGAAGCAACGTGGCCCGGCGCGCGCCGTTTCGTCTTCGACGAGATGCGCTCACTCGCATCTTCGACAGCAGTATCGACTGGGGTGCTCTTCACGGGGCTACCTACGACGACGTCGCGCGCGCGCGCCAATGCGGCACCGCTCGTCTTCGATTTCGCAAAGTCCGCCGGCTTCCACACTGCGCTCTATTCTGCGCAGACATTGCTCTTCGGAAACAACGGACGTTGGCTCGACGGCGCTGCCATCGATCGCTTCGTGAGCGCGACATCGTTCGACCCACGTGTCGACTCCCGCGTCGGATCGGACGACGGGCTCGCTCTCGATCTCGCCGTCCGCGAGCTCATGGGCTTTACGCGTGAACCCTTCTTCGGCGTCGTGCATCTCTCGAACACGCACTTTCCTTACAAGGTCTCGGCCGACGAAACGGATCTCCCGACGGGCATCGTGCAGGGCGACGTCGTGCGCTCGCGTTATGAACGAAGTGTCCGACTCGAGCGCGAAAACGTTGCCGCGTTCATGCGACGCCTTCGGGCCTCGGCGAAAGGACGGCACACGATCGTTCTCTTCATCTCGGACCACGGAGAGCAGTTCTACGAGCACGGGAGCTTCAGTCACACGCGATCGCTCCACGAAGAGGAAATTCGCGTGCCTGCCTGGCTCGACGTTCCGGATGGGCTCCTCACGACGGACGCGGTGAAGGCGCTCGAACAGGCGACTACGTCTCCGACCACGCACGCAGACGTGCTGCCGACGCTCTTCGATCTCCTCGCGATGGACGAGCGTGACGTCTCCACGTATCGCACGCAAATGCCCGGACGGAGCCTCCTGCGAGCGCCACCGGAGAGCTCGCCGCCGATCGCACTCACGAATTGCACGGCCTCGTATTACTGCGAACACCCGTCGTTCGCGGTGCTCCATGGGCGTCGCAAGCTCGTGGCTCCTGCGGTGCCGCCGGGAGAACAACGCGGCAAGGACGGGCGCGTTCTCGTCCCGACGACCTATGAGTGCTTCGATCTCGACAAAGATCCGCAGGAGAAAGAGCCGCTTTTAGGGGGATGCAAAGATCTCGAACCGACGCTGCTCGATCTCGAGAAAGCTGCAAAGGTCGCGCAGCGAGCGCGCTGAAGCCCTTATTGCGCGATGCGTTCGATGACGAGCGGGCGCGCTTTCGGACGCTGACCGACGACGAATGCGCTCTGCAGTCTCGTGAGGACGGCTTCGGCATTCGCCTTGTCGCGAACGAAGATCGTCGCCAAGGTTTCTCCAACAGCGACCTCATCTCCCGGCTTTTTGGCGAGCTCGATCCCGACGCTCGGATCGATCTTTTGATCGGCGCGCGTGCGACCAGCTCCGAGGGCGACTCCGACGAGGCCTACTTCGAGCGCATCGATTCGTTCGATGAATCCTTTGCACTTCGCCGTGACGTCGACCTTCACGCTCGCAATCTCGAGCTTTTCAGGATGATGCGCGATGGTGGGATCGCCATGATGCGCGATGATGAGCTTTTCGAGCGTCCGCACGGCGTGGCCCGACGTGATCGCGCGGTTCATACGTTCGCGCGCTTCTTGGTCGGTTTTTGCGGCCCCACCAAGGAGAAGCAT
>JAHFDV010000572.1 GCA_023248815.1 Myxococcales bacterium | reverse complement strand
CAGTGTCCCGTCGTCTTTTGGAACGAGAATCTCAGCGGTGTTCGCGCTATTCGCCGAAGGCGGCATTGGATCCATCGAAGGCGAGAACGAGACGCGGTGCACGACCTTCGCATGTGCGCGCTTTACGCAACTACGCCATGCGCCGGATCCGAAAGGCGCAAGGCGCTCGGCAAGCTCGGCGACATGGAGAAAGCGATGTTCTTTGCTCTTCTCGAGACACCTCAGGATCGTCGACTCGAGCTCCGGCGTGACATCCGTCCGAATACTTCGGAGCGGAGTCGGTTCGAGCGTGATGATCGACCGCAAAACGATGGCCGCTTCGCTTCCCGCGTGCTCGAAAGGCGTAACGCCTGTGAGTAGCTCGAAGAGCACGGCGCCGAGCGACCAAATGTCGGCTTGAGGTCCCACGTCTCGCGGCGTGAGAATTTGCTCGGGAGACATGTACGGCGGCGAGCCGATGAGCATGCCACCCGTCGTGAGGCACGCGTCGCGTGTCTCCGTGATGGAGTCGGACTTCGAGATGCCGAAGTCGAGGACCTTAGTGACGTCCGTTTTTCCGACGCGCTTGGCGACGAAGAGATTCGCTGGCTTCAGATCTCGATGAACGATCCCGAGGGCGTGCGCGTAGGCGACACCTTCAATCGCCTGGAGGACGTGATCTACGGCGCGCGTGATCGGGAGTCGCCCCTCTCGCTCGAGGATGTCGTGGAGATCTTCTCCCTCGAGGTACTCCATCGTGATGTACGGGACGTCGCCCACCTTGCCGACATCGAGGACCTCGGCGACGTGCACGTTGCGAATTTTCGCGGCGGCTCGACCTTCGTTGATGAAACGAGACGTCGAACCCGCGCCAAGGGCGATCGACGGGAGAAGCATCTTGATCGCAACCTTACGAAGCACGAGCTCGTCGTCGGCGGCGAACACGGCGCCCATACCGCCACGACCAAGCATGCGGGTGATGCGATATTTTCCCGCGAAGAGATCGCCGGATTTCGGAAGCGCTTCCACGTCCTCACGGTCCTCTTGCTCTACGGCGAGTTCTTCGGCGTTCTTTGTGCTGTCCATGAACGATCCACGGGGCTCGGTCTGCCCCGCCCGAGTGAACGGCGGATCCGTGAGGTTGTTGAAAATTTTCTTCGGGCAGTAGCGCGTTCTTCCCGCGGCGCGCCGGAGACGCACAAACGAACGAAGGCGCCTCTTTCGAAGCGCCACTCGTTCATGCTGCGTTGCGGTTGCCTTCTCTCTCGATCAGCCCTGGAGGAGCTTGAGCGCGAGTTGCGGAGCCTGGTTCGCCTGGCCGAGGACTGCGGCTCCAGCTTGCGTCAAGACTTGGAAGCGAGCCATCTTCGCAGATTCTTCCGCCACGTCGACATCCTTCATACGCCCGTGCGCTGCGGTGAGGTTGGTGCGCATCGTCTGCACGTTGGCGATGGTGACCTGCATGCGGTTGATTGCGGAGCCGAAGCCTTCACGAGCAGTCGTGAGGGTGGCGATGGCTGCATCGATTGCGGTGATGGAGGCTTGCGAGTTGGCGACCGTGTCGACCGCGCTCGTTCCGACACCGAGTCCCGTGGCCGTGACACCACCGAACTGGACGCCGACTACGTCGTTGGCGCTGACGTTGATACCGACCTGGAAGTTGACCGTAGTCGCCGCGCCGCCGAGGAGGTTCACGCCGTTGAAGGTCGTGACGCTTGCGATGCGGTCGATTTCCGTTCGCATGTTCGTGAACTCGGTGTTCACGTTGGCGCGGTCCGAAGCCTGGAGCGAACCGTTGGCGGATTGAACCGCAAGCTCGCGGAGGCGGGCAAGGATGTCGTGAAGCTGACCCGCGGCGCCGTCCGCCGTCTCGGCCATGCTGATTCCGTCCATCGAGTTGCGCTCGGCAACCGAGTAGGAGCGAATCTGAGCGTTCATGCTCTCGGTGATACCGAGGCCCGCGGCGTCGTCGGCCGAGCTGTTGATGCGGAAGCCGCTGGAAAGGCGCTGGAACGTGGTTGCCTGGTCCATGCTGGCTTTGCCGAGTTGGCGTTGAGCTTCGAGAGAGGCGACGTTGGTGCGGATGTAAAGAGCCATGGTGATATCTCCGTGATGTGTTTTGGGTGGGTGTTGGGTGGGTGATTTGTTCGCCGCCTTTCGGCTGCCGGGCTTGTCTGCCCTTACACACACCAGGAACGAATGGAGGCGCGGTTCCTTGAGGACAAACGACAAAGAAAAACCCCGGCCCCCGATTTTCATCGAGGGTCGAGGCCTTCACCCAATCAACACTCACCCAATCAACACTCACCCAATCAAACCCAACAATCCAACCACTCGTCAGGGCGATCACCCAATCAGCCTGACGAGTATGCGGTTAGCAGGCACCCATTCTCGAATCACCTGCCGACCCAACCGCATCCAATCATTCACCAAACCCAGAAACCTGACTCGCTGGTTCACGCCACCGAGTCCCGCCGACAGCGAGCTTTCACTCACCACCTTTTGCTCCTTTCCCGTCACGAGACTCCCCGAATGGGAAAGGCCTCTCGCGCTTCGAGCGCCAGCTATCGAAGCCGGCCCCCGTGAACTGCTTCAACTTTCACACGAGGTAGGCGCCCATCTTGCAGAATGCCTATCAGTGCACCGTCGAGCGTCAAGCGCCCAACACATTGACCTTCGCCGATTGAACCTCTTGAAGAGGGCCTTTCGTGCGAGGCGCGGCGTCAGCCGCCAGAAACACTGCGCAGTGCAATCACAAGTCTCCGTAGAGAGCCGAGTCATGCGGCCTTCGATTCACTCGAGGCCGTCATGATCTCGGCGTTAGAGACTGTGTGGATTAGCCACGGAGAAGGGAGAGCGCGAGCTGCGGGCTCGAGTTCGCTTGCGACAAGACTGCCGCGCCTGCCTGCGAGAGCACCGAGACGCGAGCCATCTTGGCGGTTTCTTCTGCGACGTCCACGTCCTTGATGCGGCTGTGAGCGGCAGAAAGGTTGGTGCGCATCGTCTGCACGTTTTCAACCGACGTATTCATACGGTTGATCGCGGCGCCGAATCCTTCGCGGCGAGTCGAGAGAGCCGAGATCGCCGAGTCGATGGCGGTGATGGCCGTCTGCGAGTTGGCCACCGTGTCGACTGCCGAGGTGCCGACACCGAGAGCCGAGGCCGTCACGTTACCGAAGACGACACCGATCTGGTCGTTGGCCGTCGTACCGATACCGACCTGGAAGTTGACGGTCGTCGAGGCACCCGAGAGAAGTGCTTGACCGTTGAACGTAGAGACGTTCGAGATGCGGTCGATTTCGGAGCGGAGCGACGTGAACTCCGTATTCAAGTTCGTTCGGTCGCCTGACTGGAGCGAACCGTTGCTCGATTGAACCGCGAGCTCGCGGAGACGGCCGAGAATGCTGCCAATCTGGCCCGCGGCGCCGTCGGCGGTTTCCGCCATACTGACACCGTCCATTCCGTTGCGCTCGGCGACGGCGTAGGACCGAATTTGCGAGCTCATGCTCTCGGAGATACCGAGACCGGCGGCGTCATCGGCTGCGCTGTTGATGCGATAGCCGCTCGAGAGTTTTTGGAAGACCGAGGCCTGCTCGCTGGCAGTCTTCGAGAGGTTGTTTTGTGCGGTGAGAGACGCGACGTTCGTGCGGACATAAAGTGCCATGATGTT
>JAHFDV010000571.1 GCA_023248815.1 Myxococcales bacterium | reverse complement strand
ACGGCCGGTGGCGACGCGACATATCGCTCGATCGAACGCTGGCGATCGGTTTTCGTTTCGAATGTTGTTTCTTATTGACGAATTGCAGCGGCCCGGATGTCGCACCAGATCGATCAAAACTGTGAAGATGATTTTTCGCTCGAGTTCGTCGCTCGAACGCGCGCTGGGCGAATGCTCGCTCGATCAACGATGCATCTCTCGACGATCCGCGACGTCGGGCGCGGAGGCAAAAGGAGGGGTCGTGATAGAAACTTCTCATGCATGCGGAGAGGATCCCGAACGCGGATTGGCGCGAGATTGATCGAACGATCGCAGCTCTTGCGAAGAAGAAGGGCGAGCTCGAAGTCAAGATCGGCCGTTGGCTTCTTCTTGCACAGCGTGAGCGCGTCGATCGGCACTGCGGTTATGGATCGTTCACGGAATATGTCGAGCGGAGACTGGGATGGGATGCTCGCACGTTACGCGAGAAGCTTCGGGTGGCTCGGGCGCTCGAGAACATGCCTCGTATGCAAGCGTTGCTCGACCGAGGGGAGCGAACGTGGTCGGCGGTTCGCGAGATGGTGCGCATCGCGACGCCCGAAACAGAAGGCGATTGGATCGAGAAGACGGAGCGGATGACCGTTCGCCAAATCGAGGCGTGCGTGTCCGGTCGAAAGGTGGGCGATCTTCCCAGTGACGAAAAGGATCCCCTGCTCGTTTCACGGCGCATGTGCTTCGAGCTTTTGCCGGAAGACTTCGCGCTCATCGAAGAAGCCTTCGAGCACGTTCGCCGAGAGATCGGAGCAGGAGCCCACAAGACCGAGGTCTTTCGTGCGATGGCCGAGCGCGTGCTCGGAAAACGTCCCGAACGACAAGCGAGTTATCAGACATCGCTCACGGTTTGCGTGTCGTGCGAACGCACTTGGCAAAGAGCCGGTGGAACCGCCGTCGAGGTCTCGCCCGCGAACGCCGAGTGCGCGCGCTGCGATGGCGAAGTCGTCGGCTTTACCGAGATCAATGAAGGTATCGTGAGGACGGAAACGGCGCCCATGGCTGACGGGTCTCTGAACGAGACCCCAGCACGTTCGTCGGACCGTTCTCTTCGAGAACGGCCTCCTCTGCAGGGTCACGGCTCGGACACGACCCACGCGGGTCACGACTCGGACGCGACTCACGCGAGTCGTGACGAGGCTGACGGAGTGAGGCCGCGCAAGCGTGCCGACGACGAAGCCTCGCGAGATAAGCCAGCGAAGCTGGCGACCCTTGAGACTGATGCGGAGCGTCGGACGATCGGTGCGCGGAAGCTTCTGCGAATGGCGTCGAAGGTGTTCGGCTTACCGCTCAAGTCGATGTCGCCGCGCCTTCGCGGTCTCGTTCGAGCACGAGATCGCGGGCGCTGCATCGTTCATGGCTGCACAAATTTCCGCTTCGTCGATCTCCATCATCATCGCCCTCGCAAGGATGGTGGCCCGAACATCCCCGACAATGTGTATTCGCTCTGCACAGCTCACCACCGTGCTGTGCATGAGGGCCTTCTCGCGATCGAAGGAAGCCCGAGTGATGGTTTCGTCATTCGACATGCGGGTGGCGAGATTTACGGAACGGTGTCGATGCCTGATTGCAAATGACGATCGGTCGAGCGATGTGTCGCGTCGCCGACGGCCGTCGCGAATGGCCCGGCCGTAAAGCGCCTTGACAAGAACGCAAGCGTAGAGGGCCGGGAAATGCAGCCTTTGCTCGAGCCAACGGCCACCGCTGAGAGAAAAACCACACGACGGCGCAACTCCTTCGAACCGAAGTGAAAGCGCCCGAGCCGCCATTCGAAGCTGACGGCCGTTGATTGAGCGCAGCCTGCGAGCGAGTTCGGACGAGAGCGGCGAACAGCTCTGGAGAATGAGGATGATCGGGTGACTCTGCGATCAACGAAGGACGGGTAGCCGCTCGGGAGCGACAAGCACTTCAACGCTTCGGGCCGCACCAGGAGTGCGACGAATCCATCCGTTGCGCTCGAGGATCAACACCATCTGGTGCGCGGTCGGCGGGGTCACCTCGAAGAAGCGCTGAAGATCGGCTTCGGCGGGGGGCCACCCATTCACGCGAGTGTACGCGTAGATGAAGGCCAGATACTGACCCTGCTTCACCGTAAAACTCGGCGCCGAGGTACCGATCGGCGTCGCATCCGAATTCCGATCTGCTGCGTTGATGAACGTACGCTACCGCGTGAAGCTCGCTGAAGACGAGCGAAACGAACTGAAGGCCTTGCTCTCGAAGGGCAAGGCGGCCGCACGGAAGCTGAAGCGGGCGCAGATCCTCCTCGCGGCGGATGCGGGCGAACGCGACGAGTCGATCGCGAGGAACGTTGGTGTTGGAACCTCCACCGTCTTTCGAGTCAAGCGCCGCTTTGTCGAAGGCAACGTAGAGCTCGCGCTCGCGGAGGAAAGGCGCCCAGGCGCCAGGCGCAAATTGTCCGGCAAGGAAGAAGCGCTCCTGGTCGCGACGGCGTGCTCGGCACCACCTCATGGGCGCGCGCGTTGGACGCTGGAACTTCTCGCGGGTGCGATGGTCGCGCTCACGCCTCACAACGAGCTTTCGCGAGAAACCGTCCGACGCCGGTTGAGAGAGAACAAGTTAAAGCCGTGGCGACAAGAGATGTGGTGCGTTCCCGAGATCAATGCGGAGTACGTGGCGCGCATGGAACACGTGCTCGATCTCTACGCGGAAGCTCCAGATTCAGAGCGGCCGGTGGTCTGCTTTGACGAGAGCCCGACGCAGCTCATTGGTGAGGTACGCGAACCGATCCCGACCAAGCCCGGTCAACTCGAGCGCTATGACTGCGAGTACCAGCGAAACGGCACCGTGAACCTCTTTGTCTTTGTGGATCCACATCGGTGTTGGCGCCACGTCAAAGTGACCGAGCGCCGAACAGCCGTCGATTTTGCGGAGTGCATGCGCGATCTCGCGGACGTGCACTATCCCGCTGGAGCGCTCATTCGCGTCGTTCTCGACAATCTCTCGACGCATGGACCAGGCGCTCTTTACGAGGCGTTCGATCCCGAGGAAGCGCGTCGCATCGTGCGGCGGATCGAGTTTCACTTCGTGCCCAAGCACGGCAGTGGGCTCAACATGGCCGAGATCGAGATCGGCGTGCTCCGAGGCCAATGCATCGATCGCAGAATCGTGGACATTGCCAAGCTGACGACCGAGATCGCCGCGTGGGAAACGGAGCGCAACACCGCGAAGGCCACGATCGATTGGACATTCACGACTGAAAAGGCGCGCGAAAAAATGGGCCGCGCCTACCCCAAACCCAGTTGCAACGATTCGGTCGTGCCGTCGCTCATGACGAACACCGCACCGAAGTCAGCCCGCGTCGCGAGCATGATCGCAGCGCGCGTCGCAACCCCAAACCCTATCGCATCGAACACTTAAACGAGAAGCCGATCAGCGCGACTCTCACGAAACGAAAGCGTCCCCCCCGGGGTCCGCGCGCTCGTTTCAAAGCGAGGCCGACTCTTCCGAAACGACGGCCGCAGAAGCGCAAGTCGAAGCGCGAACCGGTCAAAACCACTGTGCGGAGCCACTAGCAGGCTGTCGGAAAAGTGGCCCCGCGCCGCCGTCTGCGCAAACGGGATACGACGTGCGTTCCGCCGTCATCGGCGCGCTTCGAACCCT
>JAHFDV010000184.1 GCA_023248815.1 Myxococcales bacterium | reverse complement strand
GCAGCGCTGGGACGACTGCAAGGGCGAGTGGATCGCGCCGCAAAAGGTCGACGACAACGTTCGCAGCGATATCGGAACGTACAGCCGCATCATGTCGATCGCCACGGACGCGAGCGATGGCCGCATCGCGATCGCTTATCTGAAGGTCGTCCATCTCGTGAGCCCGCCGAATCAGAACGATACGACGGCGATCTACGTCGCGACGTCGACGGATGATGCGGCGACATTCACCACCGCGAAGATCTCGAAGCACGCCTCTGAAACGACCGACGCCGAGGGTGACAGCAACAATACCGCGCAGCCAGCGATTGCTCTTGCTGGCGGGAAGACCTACGTCGCCTATTTCCAAGACCAATCGGCGTGCAACACCGGCGGTACGGGTTGCGGTGGCGGTGCGGTCTTGGCGACGGGGACCGGCGGCACCTATGCCTACGAGAGCGCTAAAGACAGCTCGAACACCGATCACGGCGGAAACCTCGTCGCACGCTCGATGCCGCTCGGACTCGCAATCGACAGCGCAGGCAAGCCCGGCGTGGTCGTTCACGTCGAGCCTGCGGCCGCGTACAACACGACTCTCGCGTACTGGCGCCCGGGTGATGCGACGTACGTGAAGATCCGAGATTCGAAGAATCACCAGAACGACGACGGAGCCGCGAGCCTCGTCTACGACGGCATCAAGCCGCGCGTGGTGTCGCGTCTTCAAGAGGGCACGCTTGGATCGGTCACCGACTACGCTCTTGCTCTCTCATCGTCCAACGATGGAATCACTTGGACTACGGTCGCCGTCCCGAAGACGGACAACGTCCAGAACACGGAAAAGATCCTGGCGAACGCGGGCAAGATCACGATCGTCGCGGGCGGACCACACGTCTTCACGACGAGCGATCTCGTTGCGTTCACGACGAGCGATCTCGGTCTTGCGCAGACCTCCGCGCAAACGAACGGCATCTTGGCGGCGGACGGCAAGCTCACCGTCGTCATCGAAGGGACTTCACCGGTCGACTCGTCGCAAGTGGGCGGTGTCGTGTACTACCGAGAGCCCTGAAGCGTACTCTCTGAGAGATTTGCTCTTCTCAGGATGGAACGTGCGATTCACGAAAAGGATCGCGCGTTCCACTTCTTGCGTAGGGCTTCGATCGGCGGAAGGTCGAATCCGTGAAGAAGGCGATCGCCATCCGTCGTCGCGAGGTCCGTACCACCCCAGAGATCGCAGTCGACGGCCTGCGGATTCAATGCGACGCGCCCGTCGTGCACGACGATCGCATTCGTTCCGAGCCATTGGCGCAAGCGATGCACCGCAATCTTGAGCGAAGCTGCCGCACGATCGCCGTCGGCGTCCGGCCAGAGCCAATCACCGAGCTCGCTTTGCGTCGCGCCCGAGCGCGCTGCTACGAGGATCGCGAGAAGCTCGCGAAGTTTTCGCGGTGTCTTCCCAGCCTTTTGCGGAGGCGATTCGCGACCGTCGAGCTCAACTTCGAGTCCGTCGCGCGCGAGAATGCGTACGGGCATCGGCCATCCAGGAGGCGGATTTTCGGGAGCCGCGATGTGTCTCTCGCGAATCCACTTGCGTGCGACATCTGGAAGAATTTGTTTCTCCAGAGCGAACGCGAGCACGCGCTGCATCATCGGCGTGCGCCAACCGCAACCCGTGTGAAATCCGCCCATGTGTTTCACGAAGAGCATGCGCTCGACCTGCTTCGCGAGCGCTACGTCGTCCCCCCGAGCCATTGCGATCTCCGCGGCCGCGCAGAACGCGATGAAGCTGAAGGTGGGATTGTTCGCCGCCTTCGCCAGTGCGAGCTGCGCGCGATAGGCCTGCTCGGCACCATCGAGATCGCCCGTGTGCACGCGCGCGGGGGCGAGCGCCGAGAGCACGATCACTTTGTGGAACATCGAACCGATCGCATCGGCAATCGGCCACGCCGTTTCGGCATGAGCGAGCGCGTCTTGCACGTCCCCGCGCGTGAGGCTGTGCCAGCTGCGAAAGAAGTGGTGCACCATCACGTCGAGTCGCTTGTGCGTACGTTCCGTGCGCGCGAGCTGCTTCAAATACGCTTCTGCGCGCGGCCAATTCTCTTCGCTGAGCGCGCAGAAGATACCCTGCGTGAGCAAGAAAAAATCGCGCACGTGAATGCCCGAAGACTCTGCGAGTGCGAGACCGCGGTCGACCTTCGAATAGCAAACCTCCGCGCTGCCACATTGCCAGTCCACGATCGAAGCGCACGACCACCAGAGCAGCTTCGGGAGCGCCGCGAGATCCGTGCGTTCTTCTACTTCGTTGTCGAACGTGTCGTAGAGCGCGCGACCTCCTGCGAAGTCGCCCGCCCACCACAGCCTGTAGATCAAGAGCTGCGCCGCCGCGCCGATTCGCGCGCCGACATCGGGAGCGTGCGCAACCGCGCGTGCCGTTGCGTGCGCATACTTCGAGATGCGTTGATCTTCTGCGCGGCCATACATGAGCGCCGTCAGTGCGTCGGCGCTCGTGCGAAAAGCGAGATCGCCTTCGGGAGCACCGAGCTCACGTTCCAGGGCTTCGAGCTCGTCGACGAGATCGGCGAGGCCTTGCACGGCACCCCATTGGACGACATAGCTCGAGACCTCGCCGCACCACGCCGTGTAGGCCCCATCGGAATCTCGCGCGAGCACGCTCGAGCGTCGCGCGCTCGCAAAGAGGGGACGGGCCACTTCGGGTTCGAGCGGAAGAAGACCTTGCGCGCGCCAGAGCGAGAAGCGCGCCTCTTCGCGCGGAGACTTCGGCGCCTCGAGGTCGCGCAGCCATGCCGTGACGGTGTGATGCAAGCCAGCCGCCAGCCATCGCGCGCCGTGCACGTTGAGCAGGTCGAGCGCGCCTTGCGTATTTTTCGCGGTGACATGGAGCTGCATGCTCGCTTCGGGCATCGTGTCGCGCACCCACGTCGCAAGCTCTCTGCGCACGCGATTGAGCTCGAGAGCAGAGTCCGATTCGACGTTCATCGCCAGCAGGGCATCGCGCAAAAGATCGTGCAATCGCCACCTGCCTTGCGTCGTGTGATCGACGAAGTAGCGCTGCGCAGAGAGCGAAGCGAGAAGGCGAGAGATCTCTTTCGGAAGAAAAGTAGAGGAGACGAGATCCTGCGGAACTTCTGGCAGCTCCGCGAGGTGACGGAGCGTCGCGCGGTGCTCCTTGGGCAGCGAAGCGAGAAGCTCGGTCGCGAGAAATTCCCCGACGCGCGTCTCTTGGTCGAACGCGAGCGAAAGTGCTCCTTGGCCGTGCGCCAATGCGAGCACGCGCGCGAGCCAGCCATCGGCGCGCTCGAGTGCGCGCACTTCGTCTTTCGTGAGAGCTTGTCCGCGCACGAGATGAGCGATCTCCTGCGCTTCGGTCGTCGAGAGTCGAAGATCGTCGACGACGCTGAGCCATCCTCCGACGACTCCGCGCAAAAGAAGAGGAGACGGAGCCCGACGACTGATGACGACGGCGCGCAACGTGTCGCCGGCCACTTCACGGAGCGCCTCGAGCGCAGTGAAGAGCGGGCTGTCGTCGGCGATGCGATGGGCGTCGTCGAGAACGAGCGTGAAACGTTCCTTGCCGATCTCGGCGAAAAAGCGCCGCGCGAAGTCCGAGAGATCTGCCTGATGCTCCGGCGACCAAACTGGAAGCGTGTACTTTCCACGCATCGATTCGCTGATGGCATCGAAGAGCGCCGCCACCTCGGTGTCGCTTTCGTCGAGGCGATACCAAACGCAGGGGACGGCCTTTCCCGGGACCATTCGCTCTCCCAACCAGCCCGCGACGAGTGAGGTCTTGCCGGAGCCGGGTAGCCCGACGACCCATGTGAGCGCGGTGCGCGCGTGCCCCGCCTTCAGCGCATCGAACGGCACGGTGCGCCGAACGTGATCGCTCACGCGCGGCACGACGAGTTTGTAAGAAAGCGCTTTCAAGGACGCGGGAGCTTGCCACAGCAGCGAATCCGTTCTCGAGAGGATCCGTGCGCGAAGCGTCTTGCGCAGTGAGGCGTAGATGCAGCGATGGTTGCGAATTGAAACGGCGGAGTCTCCGAGGACGCGAGAGGACTCGCGTCTCGTCACCAGCCTCCACTAAGCACGACTCACCTCGAGCAGTTCTGCGGGAGATCGCGATAGGTCGCGCCGAGAGGAGTGGGCGAACCGTCGTCGTTCACGAGCTTGGCGCTCGGAATTGGTGCGGCGCTGAACCACGAGTAGCGAAAGATGCTTGCCTTCGATTCGAGCCACGGCACTGCCTCCTTCATGAAGGCCTCTTGTTCCTTCGTCGAAGCTTTCTCGTTGCAGGAGAACTCGGTGAGCCAGATGGGCTTTCCGAATTGCTCGAACCCCGGCATTCCGCCACCCGTCTCGATGTAGTCCTTCAGCGAAGGCAGATCGCAGTTGTACCAATGCGCAGCGACGTAGTCGACGCGGCACCCTTTGCAGTTCTCGAAGAACTCCTGCAGGTACTTGAAGGGATCGGTCCCATTGCAGTTGGCCGCAGGTCCGCAATAATTCATGGCGGGAGACACAATCGCGGCTCCGGTCGCCTTCGCTTGCGTCTCGACCATCGGCCATTTCGCGGCCGCTTCTTTCGCCGTGAGATTCGACTGGCCATGAAAGTTGGGCTCGTTGAAGCCGAGCAAGAACTTCGAGTTTGCCGGAATTGGTTTTCCGAGAAGCTTGTCGCCCCAGACCATGGGCACGTACGTGATGCCGCTCGCCGTGCGGCTTCCGTCGAGCCCCCAGTCGTACCACCAAGAAATGTTCGGACTGAAGGCTGCGCCGGGAGCCTTACCCGTCGCAATGCCACGTTTGCAACCACCACTCTCGCCGCCGACGGGAGGGACGGTGCCGTCGTTGGTCGCGCCCCTTCCAGCGTCTGCGCTCGAGGACGTGTCGTCCGAAGTGTCACTGCAGGCGCCGAGAAGAAGACTCACGAGCGCGAAGGAGAAAGCGAGCGAGCCCGACCGAATCCGATCCATACGCGTGCCCCTCAAAATTGCGACGAGATCACGCACGTTCACCAGCCGATCGCCACGAGGAGGTACTGCGGATCTTTGTGCGAGACATACGTCGAGTAGCCGCCCACGTCGTCATAGGGAAAACCGTAGGCCTTTCCGTCGATGCCGTGCCGATGCCAAAACATCGCGTAGTAGTCCGCGGGCGCCGCTTTGTAGAACGTCGTCGCGTCGTCCCACAACTTCTTGTCGACGAGCTTACCGTCCTTGCCGAACGTCCCGGGTTTGTCGCCGACGTGGCGATAGATCGCGGCCGACAGATCGGGAAAGCTTCCGAGCCCGGAGCCATTGGGTCCCGGCTTGGTGACTGTAATTCCATTCGCACTCCAGAGTGTGTCGACAAAACTGGCGTAATACGTCTGGTTAGCGCCGTCTTTGTCGAAGCCAGCGGCGCCGGGTTGTGCGATGCGGTACGGCGCATGCGGTGCTTGCGCGCACCCGTCGAATTCGTTGGGCACCTCGTCGAGAAAGCGCTGAAACGTCGCTTCGCGAGATTCGGCAAACGTCGCGTAGTCTTCACCGAGCGCTTTTTCGAATCCGTCGGTCGCGTGCAGCTTGATGGCGATCTTCAGACCGAACGCATCGACTCGTGTCGTATTGCCGTTGTACTGGTCGGCGCCGATCGTGTGCTCGATGAAGTCGTAATACTTGCTCTTCGCCGGATCGGCAGTGCACTCGGCGTCACCCGTCTTGCACACGTAAAAATAGAGGCGCCCGGAAGGATTCACGGGCATGTCGAAGAGGGCGGTTTCCGCGATCGAGTGCATCTCGTACTTGTCGCCCACCTTCGCACGCCAGTAGATCTCGCTGTCTTTCAGTGTTCCGTTCGAGCGGTTCAGGAATTTGAACATCATCACGTTCTTCGCCGCGGGAATGCCCGTCGCGTCCCAAAAGTCCGTCGGCACGGCGGCATCTTCTTTGACGGTGCTTCCATCGATCTCCTCCGCCGTTCGCGCATCGGCCTTGGGCTCGTTCGCTCCGCTATCGGCTGCCGGCGCAGTCGTTGCGTCGTCGCTCGAGCATGCAGCGAACGTCGTTTCAAAAATGGCGATCGTCGAAAGCGCGAGCACCAAAGGACCGTGTGAGTGACGAGAAGAGCGTGAAGACTTCGGAGCGACCATTCGAGATTCCTTTCGTAGCAACACGCGCGTGACCAGATCTTCAGCGAGGCAAGCGCGTTGCCAAGAGCGCGTCGACACTGGCGCGATCGATCGACTTTGGAAGCGCCGGCAAAATCGGAGCAAGCGAAGGGGGAATGCGGCTCGGATGGACGATGCCGAGCTGCACGGTTCGCGTAGAGACGTCGAACGCGACGAGGAAATAGCGGTAGCCCTTCTCTGGCCTACGAAACGCAGCTCCTGGGCCCTTCGTTGGATTCGAGACGGCACCCTGCGCGGCCTCTAAGTCTTTCGACTTGTCGACGAGATCGACGTCGGCATTCAAAGTGGCGGTGTTGCACTTCGCGCCGCAAGGACCTTCGCCGACGTAGCCTGCATAGCCGAAGAAGTTCGTGCTGAAGACACCGAGATTCTTGCTCGCGTTGTTGTCGTTCACGACCTCGAAGGCATTGAACTGTCCGCAGCCGTCGCCGAGGTACCACTTGGCAGGATCCTTCGCGTAGCACTGGCAGCTCGAGAACGATCCTGCGCGTACGAGCTCACCGACACTGAGGCCGAGCCAAGGTGCATCGTACCAATTGCCCGTATTGTCTTTCGAGCACTGTCCGGAAACTTCGGCCGCGTGTCCCATTTTCGCGAGGAGCACGAAAATCTTCGAGCCGCGAAATCCTCGATGCCATTCTTTGCCGGCTGCGGGCGTCGGACAAAAGGGGTTGCTCCCCGTTCCGCAAGGAAAGAGCTGCGAAGAGGCGACGTTCACGAGGCACTCCGATCCGACGGTGCCTGCGAAGGTTTGCTCCTTCGCCGCACTGTCTTTCGTGGCGGTGCCTTCGAATGAAATGCTCTCGAGCGACGCTTTCTTTCGATCGTCCCAACCCGAGACGAGTGACCAAGATGGGCCGCCCGCAGGATCACTCGGCTGATACACGGCGAATTGTTTGACGAGGAGCGGCCCGCGCAACGTGAGGATCAAGTCTTCATCCCACGGCGTGAGCGCGTCGCTCGATATCTCGTGCTTGCCGAGGCAGCAGGTTCCGTTCTTGCTCACGTCGCATTTTCCGGTCGTCGGATCTTCGACGCGCGGATACCAGCCAGGTGCTCCGATATTCTGGAACGTGATCGTGCCGCCGTTCGAAGGTGCATCGAGATCGCCGCTCACGAAGGTCGCGGCGCCGAGTCCGTCCCCGATGGGTGGAAGCGTCGCTGCATCGGAGGTCTCGCTCGCGCTTCCGTCTTCCGTGTTCGAGCCGTTGGACGCGTCTGCCTTCGAGGGAGCGTCCGCCGCATCATCTCCGCGCGAGTTGCAGGCAAATCCGATCGCGAGGGTCGTGATCGCACCTGCGATTCGTCGCGGCGAGAAAAGCATCTCCCATCGTCCCACGAGCCTGCGAATCGTGCTCGTAGAACGTGTTGCCTACACTGGCGACGCGCGAACGACCGAGGGCGCTACTGCGTCTCTATGGAGCTCATTCCTCCGGAAAATCTCGTCATTGCGGAGCTCGCTTGTTGGGATTTTCTCGGCTCACGCGGCGGAGGCGTTTCGGGCGCTTGCCCCGAAGCCCAACGATAGCGAAGGCCGAGTTGGCCGAAGTCTCCACCCGCAAATCCGATCGCGTCCGGGCTGAATACCGGCGGAACGAACGAGCCGAGCACCTCCAAGTGATCACTCAAGGCCGCCGTGCCGACGATTCCGGCGCGCACGATTTCTCGATGACGGCCGGGGAGACCGATGAAGTCGGCGACGACGCCGAGGCTCACGCGTCCTTCGCGACCGAGGCGAACGGCATAGCCGAGACGCGTGCGCCAGACCCACGGCGGCTCGATGATCACGCGCAAGGTTTCGTCGTAGACGCGGAGCTCCAGCGGTACGCCTTTGACCTCTTTGGGGACGCCAGTGAGATACGAAAGACTTCCCGTCGCCAAGATCGCGCCGAATCCGACGGGAATCGTCGCCGTGATCTCGGCCTCTGATGCAAGGTATTGCGATCGCTCGGTCTCACGCGCTTCGAGCGCCAAGCGATCATAGCTGGAGTTCGGAAGCAGAAATTGCTTCTGAAACGCCCACACATAACGCGCGCCCGCGCGGAACTCGACGAAGGGGATCGCTGCACGAATGCCGGCGTAGCCACCGAGAAACGTCTGCGCGACTTGCGGGTTGAGATCGACGCCGATCCACTTCCAGAACGGCTTTCCGTACCCGAAAGAAGCGCGCGGGCGAAGATACAGGTATCCTGCATCGATCGTCGTCGAGACGAAAGGCCGCGCATCGCCTCTCGCCCAATAGCTTTGGAGATCCGGCATCGTCGCGTCGTCGAGCTTGTCGGGAGGCGGAGCGTCGTCCTTCGTGACCGGTCCCACGTTCACGGGTGGCGTCGTCTCGGGGACGGAAACCGGAGCCTGCTGCGCAGCGGCGCGCCCGGCAAAAAGCGTCGTCGCAAGGGTGACGAGAAGCGAACGTCTCATCAGAACGTACCCACGGCAGCGCCGCCGTTGAACGTCGGCATCAGTTGGAGATGAAAGTCGGACGTCTTCTTCGTGCCGCTGCTGCTGCGGCGGTAGTGGAGGAGATATGGCAGCGCGAGCCCAATCGTCGTTCCCACCACCGCGCCGGTGATGACGTCGGTTGCGTAGTGCTGATCGCCGACGATGCGGAGCACGCCCGTTGCGGTTGCGGCGGCGTATGAAGTGACGCACGACAAGGCGTCCGTCGTCGGGTTGTCGAAGAGCTTCAAGTTTTGGTGATGCGTGCACACGAGTGAGGCGCCCGCGAACGACAGCGACGTATGCCCACTGAAGAAGCTGCGGTCTTTTCCGAATGAATCGCAATCGAGCGAGTTCGAAGGAAGCGAACCGCCGCACGTCCCCACGAAAGGCCGCGCGCGACCTGCCGCCATCGACACGAGTCCTTGCACGGCTGCCGTCACGGCGAACGTCTCCATGTCGATGAGGGCCATCTCCTGGGCCACCGCCTTGTTTCCGCGATACCAATAGGCGACGATCATCGAGTCGACGAGAAAAGGGCCCGTGAACGAGAGCGAGAGAAGCACGTCGCTCACGTCGCGAGCGGTGCGCTGCTTGTTGTACGAATCGAGTCGCAGCTTTCGCGCGTCGTTGTCGAAGAGCAGAGGCCCATGAATTCCCGCCGGTAGCGGTTTGACGATCGCGGTCACGAGTGCAGTCGCTGCCGCGGCTCCCGTGAGGCTGTAGTCCCACGCGTCGAACTTTCGCCACTCCGGATCCCAATCGAGCGCGCGACCTCCGCGTGTGAGCGGGAGGGGAATCGGGACGGTTCCGCCGGCAACGGGTAGGGAGCGCGAGGGCGAGATCTCTTCGACGGGCTCAATCGCCGCGTCGGGCTCCTGAGCCGCAGATGAGGTCGGCGACGTAGCGCTTGCCGTCGGGACGGCTCGTGCGGGAGCAGCTGCGCTCGGCGGCGGGGAAGAGGTCGCCGAGGCGTCTTGCGCGCGCGCGTTCCCAGCGTGAGCAATAAGCCCGAGCGCAAGACTCAGCGAGATAGTAGCGAGACGCGGTTTCATTCGGGGATCGGGCGCGCGAGAGACGGTCCGACGTTATAATGTTCGGGACGCCAACGAGGGAGAGATCGGTCTCGGGCGCTATTTTTCGAGAGAACTGAGCGTATGGGAGGCGGAGGTTTTTCCGAAGCGCCCGTCTGAGCCAGGGCCCGGCCGACGTTGGGGCGGAGCCAGCGCGCCACGCAAAGCCTTCCTTTCTCCTCCAATGTGCGAAAGCGGGAATGCCGATGGGCAACGCGTCGACGGCGAGTCCAATGAGCGTTCCATGCTCGCTCCGCGGCCGAGGTATCGTTCGGCGATGGCCGAAACGTATTCCTACCTCGGGCCCGCGGGCACGTTCACTTGGATGGCGCTCCGCCAAGTTCCGGAGGCCGAAGGCAAGGAGTGGCGATCGGTGAGCAATGTCGGCGCAGCCCTCGACGACGTCGTGAAAGGACGTAGCGTCGGCGCCGTCATTGCGATCGAGAACTCGGTCGAAGGTGGAGTGAGCGCGACGCAAGATGCGCTGGCGACGACGCCGGGCCTGCGCATTCTTGCGGAGATGCTCGTCCCCGTGAACTTCGTGCTCGTCGCGAGAAA
>JAHFDV010000570.1 GCA_023248815.1 Myxococcales bacterium | reverse complement strand
GCGCAGGATACGGCGTGCCTCTTCGGGCTCAAACGCGTGGCAAAGGGCGGCTGGTCCGTGCGTTGACAGATTGTCGAGAACGACGCGCACGAGCGGTACGCCGGGATAATACACGTCCGCGAGATCGCGCATGCACTCCGCAAAATCGACGGCTGTTCGGCGCTCGGTCACTTTGACGTGGCGCCAACAGCGGTGGGGATCCACGAAGACAAAGAGGTTCATGGTGCCGTTTCGCTGGTACTCACAGTCGTAGCGCTGGAGTTGACCGGGCTTGGCTGGAATCGGCTCGCGCACTTCGCCGATGAGCTGCGTCGGGCTCTCGTCAAAGCAGATCAGCGGCCGATCTGAATCTGAAGCTTCCGCGTACAGATCGAGCACGTGTTCCATGCGCGCCACGTACTCGGCATTGATTTCGGGAACGCACCACATCTCTTGTCGCCACGGCTTTAACTTCTTCTCGCTCAGCCGGTGTCGCACGGTTTCTCTCGAGAGATCGTTGTGAGGCGTGAGCGCGACCATCGCACCCGCAAGAAGTTCCAGCGTCCAACGCGCGCGGCCATGGGGGTGGCGCCGAGCACGCCGTCGCCACCAGGAGCGCTTCCTGCTTGCCGGACAATTTGCGTCTGGCGCCCGGGCGCTTTTCCCCCGCGAGCGCGAGCTCGACGTTGCCCTCGACAAATCGGCGTTTCACTCGAAAGACGGTGGAGGCTCCAACACCAACGTTCTTGGCGATCGACTCGTCGCGTTCGCCCGCATCCGCCGCGACGAGGATCTGCCCGCTTCAGTTTCCGTGCGGCCGCCTTCCCCTTGGCGAGCAAGGCCTTCAGTTCGTTTCGCTCGTCTTCAGTCAGCTTCACGCGGTAGCGTACGTTCATGAACGCAGCAGATCGGAATTCGGATGCGACGACGATCGGTACCTCGGCGCCGAGTTTCACGGCGAAGCAAGTGCAGTACCTGGCCTTCATCTACGCGTACACTCGCGTGAATGGTCGGCCCCCCGCCGAAGCCGATTTTCAACGGTTCTTCGAGGTGACCCCGCCTACAGCGCACCAGATGCTGTTGATCCTCGAACGCGACGGATGGATTCGTCGTACTCCTCGCGCGGCCCGAAGCCTAGAAGTCCTCGTCGCTCCCGAGCTTCTACCGGTGCTTCGTTGATCCGAGCCTCCGCCGATCATCCTCTCACTGTGCCAAGCCCCTCGCCGCCTCCCCGCCACTTCCGTCGCAGGCCGCGCTCAACCCACGGCCGTAAGCTTCGAACAGGGGCCTCGGGTGCTTCACTCCGGTTCGAACGCGTTGCGCCCTCGTACCGTTGATCACTCGTATACCGCCCTTGGCTCGAGCGAACGCTGCATTTCCCGGCCCTCTACGCCTGTATTCTTGTCGAGATGCTCTACGGCCGGGCCATTCGCGACGGCCGGTGGCGGCGCGACAGATCTCTTTAGCGAACGATGATCGTTGCCTGTCCTTTTGGAGACGTTCGGTTTTCGTTTCGATGGTTGTTTTCTATTGACGGATTTCGACGGCCCGGACGGCGCGCGGGATCGATCGAAACGATCAAGATGATCTTTTTCTCGAACTCGTCACTCGAACGCGCGCTGAGCGAAGGCTCGCTGGAACCGCGATGCGCCTGGAGACGATCGGGGACGCCGGTCGCGGAGGTGAAAAAGAAGCCCATGATAGAAACTTTTTCATGAGTGCGGAGTGGATCCCCAACGCTGAATGGCGCGTGATCGATCGAACGATCGCATCTCTTGCGAGGAAGAAAGGAGAGCTCGAAGTCGACATCGGCCGATGGCTTCTTGCTGCGCAGCGTGAGCGCGTCGATCGCCACTGCGGTTACGGGTCCTTCACGGAATATGTCGAGCGCAGGCTCGGATGGGACGCCCGCACCTGTCGCGAAAAGCTGCGCGTGGCTCGGGCGCTCGAGAACATGCCTCGCATGCGAGCATTGCTCGAACGGGGCGAGCGGCCGTGGTCGGCGGTGCGCGAAATCGTGCGGGTCGCGACGCCTGAAACCGAGGGCCATTGGATCGAGAAGACGGAGCGCATGACCGTTCGCCAGGTCGAGCATTGCCTGTCCGGTCGAAAGATGGGCGATCTTCCGAGCGATGATAAGGACCCGCTGCTCGTTCCACGGCGCATGAGCTTCGATCTGTCGCCGGAAGACTTCGCCCTCATCGAAGAAGCCTTCGAGCACGTACGTCAAGAGATCGGAGCCGCAGCCCAGAAGACCGAGGTCCTTCGTGCGATGGCCGAGCGGGTCCTCGGCAAACGCCCCGAGCGACACGCGAGCTATCAGACGTCGCTCACGGTTTGCGTGTCGTGCGAACGCACCTGGCAAAAAGCCGGCGGGACCGCCGTCGAGGTCTCAGCGGCGAATAGCGAATGCGCACGCTGCGACGGTGAAGTCATCGGCTTTACCGAGATCGATGAAGGCATCGTGAGCACCGAAACGGCCCCCGTGGGTCGCAGCTCGGACACACCGCAGGTCGCGGGCGGAGACCTGAACGAGACGAAAGCACGTTCGTCGGACCATTCTCTTCGAGAATGGCCTGCCGACGAAGCGGTTCTCGAAGAGAACCGTCTGACGAACGTGCTGCGGTCCCGTTCAGGGACCGATCAGCCTCCTCGGCAGGATCGTGACGACGACGAGGTGGAGAGGCGGACGATCAGTGCGCGGCAGCTTCTGCGATGGGCCTCGAAGATGTACGGCTTACCGCTCAAAAGCATGTCGCCGCGCCTTCGCAGTCTCGTTCGAGCGCGCGATCGTGGTCGCTGCGTGGTTCCAGGATGCACGAATTTCCGTTTCGTCGATCTCCACCATCATCAAGCACGCAAGGATGGTGGCCCCAACACGCTCGAGAACTTGTATTCGCTCTGCACCGCGCATCACCGCGCCACGCACGAAGGCCTTCTCGCCATCGAAGGAAGCCCAAGCAATGGGCTCGTCATTCGGCATGCGGGTGGCGTGCTCTACGGAGATCGGTAGCTCGGGGACACGAGACGACGTCCAAACCCGATCGACGAAGACGATCGCTCGAGAGATCTGTCGCGCCGCCATAGGCCGTCGCAAATGGCCCGGCCGCAAAGCATCTCGACAAGAACACACGCGTAGAGGGCCGGGAAATGCAACCTTCGATAGAGCCAGCAGCCGTCGCTGAAAGAAAGCCGCACGAGGGCGCAGCAGGCTTGAATCGGAGTGAAAGCGCCCGAGCCCCCTTCAAAGCGAACAGCAGTCGCTGAAAGAAAACCGCAGCAGCTCCCAATGCGGCTGGACCCGGAGTGTGAGCGCGTAAGCCGAGCTCGACGTCAACGGCCTTGCGACTGAGTATGTGCGTCGAACGACTGCTTGCGACCTCCGTCTCGCATTCGGCTCGTCACCCCGTTTCAGGGCTATCAACCGATCATCTTCACTGTGCGGAGCCACTAGGACGGATCGTGGTGCGCCGCGCTCTTCCCTCGACCGGAACGGGTCGGGAAGTCTGGCGGCTCGCGACATGCTCGGGGAAGACTTGGTTCAATCTGCTGCGTCAGTCCGCCTGGCTGAGGCTCTGGATGAGCGCTTTGCGTTCGGTGTCTCGAAGGGCGCGTCGTTGTTCCCGTGTGAGCGCAGGATTCTTCTGCGCCAGCGACAGCTCGTTCGCTCGCGTCTTC
>JAHFDV010000016.1:26736-27877 GCA_023248815.1 Myxococcales bacterium | reverse complement strand
CCCGAGTCCGAGACTCTTCCTTCGAAGGCCGCAAGATTCGGACTTTTCGTGAATGCCGCGGCCGTCAGATCGAGGAGCCATGAACCGATCACCGATCCATGGCGCCAGACCTCGACGATGTTCGGAAGATCGAGATCGAAACGATAGTTCTCGGGGTGGCGAAGCGGCGCCGTCTCCGCATCGGCACTTTCTTTGGAATGTCCGACGTTCGCATTCTTCAGAATGTTCAGCCCTTCGGCGTAGGCGGCCATGAGCCCGTATTCGATGCCGTTGTGAACCATCTTCACGAAGTGACCCGCGCCCGCGGGGCCGCAGTGGAGATATCCGCGCGCAGAGGTGCTCGGAGCATTTCCGTCGTCGGCTCGCGCCCCCTTTGACTCTCCCGGCGCCTCGTTGGGCGCAAGCGTTGCGAAGATCCCGTCTAGACGGGAGACGATTTCGGGGTCTCCGCCGATCATCTGACAGTAGCCGCGCTCGAGCCCCCATACTCCGCCCGATGTCCCGACATCGACGTAGTGGATACCGCGCTCGGCGAGCGTTTTGGCGCGCCGAATGTCGTCGTGATAGTGCGAATTTCCGCCATCGATGATCGCGTCGTTGCTCGAGAGCAGCGGAGCGAGTGCCTCGATCGTTTGCTGAACCACCGCCGCCGGCACCATGATCCAAATCGCCCTTGGCGCAGCGAGCTTGCTCACCATTTCCGCGAGCGATCCGGCCACTTCGGCGCCGCTCTTCGCGAGCTCGGCTCCAGGTCCCGGATGAGTATCGTAGACGACGCATTCGTGTCCCGCGCGAAGCAGGCGCTTCACCATGCCTCCTCCCATTCGACCAAGACCGATCATGCCGAGAGGTACTTTTTTCGGGATCGAAGCCGAGGAATGCATAGTCATTCGCCTCCCCCCGTCGCATCGTTCGAGCACCGCACAGCGAGGAATGTGAGAACGCATCCAGAGACAGATTTCCCGATGGAAGTTCGACGGTCCGACATGATTTTTTCTCGCTTTCGTCTACGCACTATCGCGCAAAACCATCCCGTTAGCGCGAGCGTCGAAAAGTACATTGATCACGGGGTGGCAACGACCGAGATCGCATTTACCAAGCGCCCGCATTTCCTAAAGAAAGGAAAAGACTGGCTCGCGAC
>JAHFDV010000016.1:0-26726 GCA_023248815.1 Myxococcales bacterium | reverse complement strand
GGCGGACCACCGGGGCTCGTCAATGCCGAGGGGCGGATTTCTCGGACCTACACGAGGCCTTAGGCTCGGTGAGTTGGACGTTGAGACGCGCCTTGTCACTGAGCCTGCCGGGCATCGTCATCGTGAGCTCCGTCAGGCTGGATTTCTGCGCGCCCGTCCCGCCGTAGTTCTGTTCCCCTAGAAATGCATCCCGCAAAGGCTGGGTCGCACCGAAAGGTCGCGTCGAGCACGGTCGTCAATGTCACGGGACGCCTCGCGGAGCGATTGCGCGTTTAAAACGACAAGATTCGTCGATAGTTCGTTCTGTTAGACAATCACATTCTGAGCGAATCTCGAGAGAATCCCCTCTTCGAGAAAGTAGTTCAATGAATCACCCCAAGTCCGTTCGCGTCGATGAGCCGTTTCCTCCGCGACAGAAGAACGACTCGAATCCTGGCCGCTGCATCCTCGTCGCCTGTAGCGGTGATGCCGACTCGACGGTTCCTCTACGCCGGGCCCAAGCCCTCGCAAGAATTTTCGACGCGCGCCTCCTCGTGGTGAATGTGCTCACGCATCCGGCTTGGATTGCACGATTCAGATTTCCGCTCTTCAGTCAGTCATCGCTGTCGCGCAAGAAGCTCCTCGAGGAGGCAGACCGCATCACTTCGTTCTGTGAACGAGTCCTCGGTACGTCGGAGCAACCCGCAATCGTGCTCAAGGTGGGCGACGTGGGACGTGCGCTTCTAGAAGCTGCCGACGAGTTTCGGCCACTGATGACCGTCTTGGGAGGATCGGCCGCGGCGAGAGAAGGAGAGCTCGTCGACTTGGCGGCCGTCGTTCGCATCCTTCTCGACGCCGGTCGACCCGTATTTCTGGCTCGCCCAGAGCGCCGCACGGGAAGAATCGTCGCCGCCACGAACTTCTCGGATCCCTCCTTTCCAGCCCTATCTCAGGCCGCACGACTCGGCGCGAGGCTCTGCTCGCACGTCACCTTCGTCCACAACGTGAATCCTGAGTGCGGGACCGACGCGGAAGTGCGCTGCGGCCTACCTCTCGCTCAGCCTCCGGTCGCGACCCAAGAAGGCGTGCCCGCGACGGATCTCGAACGTCGTCGGCGAACGCTGGACGATCTCGCAAGCGGTCTTGGCGAGGGCATCGACGCCGTCGTTCTTTCAGAGAAGAACGCCGCCGATGCGATCCTGAGCGTAGCTGAACGCCGCGAAGCGGACCTCGTCGTGCTCGGCTCACGCGGACGGGGGATCGCCAAGCCTTCGACGAAGAGAGGAACGGCATTCGACGTAGCCCTGCACGCGGGACAAAGTGTGCTGACCGTCCCAATGCACTGAAGTTCCTTGGGACTATCGAGCCGTCTTTCGCGACTTCGGCCGAGCGCGGGCGGGAGCTCGAGCCGGCCGAGCTTTGCTCGACACCGCCTTCTTTCCGTTCTGCTTCTCTGCTCCGTCGTTGGCGAGGTCCACCCTCGCTTGCTCCAAAATTGCGCTCACGGCGGGGTGGTGCACACGACGCTCCGTCGAGACGACATAGTATCGTTCGACGACGTCGTCGAACGTGCCGACGGGTACGAGCGAGAATCCGTCTTCCACTTCGGCGCGAAGCGCGGCGCGCACAGGGAGTAGTCCGAGCCCGTTGGCTCCCGCAATGCGCATGAGCGATGGATCGTCGAATTCCCCGACGACTTGCGCGCGTATCTCGCGTTCTCCGAGCCAGCGATCGAGTCTCGTTCGAAGCGACGTCTGAGCGGTAGGAAGAAGAAGCGGTGCACCGTTCAGGGATTGTGGGAAGCGCGGACGATACTTCGCGGCGAGCGCGCGCGTGCCATAGAGAAGGATCGGCGACTCTCCGAGCACGTGCGCATACGCTCGATGAGCACCCGACTCCGGCGCCGCGGCGTCCGAGAGGACGAGGTGGAGTCGTCCTGCAGAGAGCTCGTCCAAAAGGCGCTCGAAGCGGTCTTGTCGAGCCACCAGGGAGCCATAGCCTGGCGTCGCCAGTCCGGGCTGGAGGAGCCGATAGGCTACGGACTTCGGCAGCGAGCTCACGATGCCGACGCGCAAAGCAATCTGACGTTGCGACGAGCTTCCGCGAGCCACGTCGACGAGCTCCGAACCCATCCGGAAGATGTCATCCGCATAGGAGGCAGCGTTCTCACCTAGGGGAGTGAGAACGAGACGACGGCCGCGCCGCTCGAATAGTGGACCTCCGAAGAACTCCTCGAGCGCTTTCAACTGAGCACTGAGCGTCGAGTGCGTGAGCCGCAGTTGTTCTGCGGCGCGTGAAAGGCCCCCCTCTCGCGCGATTCGCCAAAAGTAAAAGAGGTGGTGGTAGTTCAGCCATTCCATGTCGCGCGCCTCCTTACGCTCGTCACTCGAGCGACTTCGGCTTTGCCGGGGACCGATTCGCCTCGAGCGCGCGATGGAGAACCGCCGGCGGAAGGATTCCGTGTTCGCTGAACGCCTTTCGTACGCGCAAGTGGACGTCGGTCTCGAACGGCTTTTCGTACTTGCAGTCGAAGACGTAGGGACGCGCCTTGATGTGCATCGCTCCGTAGTCCCCGAGGATCACCTGCTTTGCGAGCACCGGCACGGGTTGTTCGAGGAAGACGTAAGGACTCGTCAGGCACGCTTCGCGGATCAACTCCATCGCGAGCTCGAGGTCTTGGTCGAGCCCGACGTAGAAATCCATCGCGGCTTGCATCTCGAGGGCTCCCCAGTTGCCACTCGACGTGACATCCGTGAGCACCTTGTTGTTCGGGATCGTGATGATGTTGTGGTCGAGCGTATTCATGCGAACGCTGCGGAGGCCAATCTCGATGATGTCCCCGTACTCGCCCGCGAACGAAACGCGGTCGCCTACCTGAAAGGGACGGTCGAAGATGATCGTGATCCCAGCGATGAAGGAAGCCACCAGATCGCGCATCGCGAAGCCGACGGCCACGGCCAAAGTTCCGCCCACCACCGTGAGCGTCGCGGAGTCGAGGCGAAAGCTGAGCCCAACGCAGACCGTTCCCGTGGCGATATAGACGATGAAGCGAGCGACGGACTCGTACTTCTGGATCGTCGGCCTTCGATTGGCGAACCTCTTGGAGGAACGAGCGGCGATCGAGCCGATTACGCGGAGAGCGACAATGGCGACCGTGAGAACGATGAGTGAGAAGAGAACGCCTCCCCATTGCACGAACCCGGCGAGCTTCGAGAGATCGGGGGTGTCTTGAGCGCGCGCATCGTTCGGCGACAGGAACTCGCTTACGGCGAGAACGGCGGAGCCAAGAGGGATGAGACGTTTTCGTGTCTTCATTTGGAGACCAAAAGGTGGCGGCGTTTGAGAAACTGCGTTGCGGCTCGAAACCAAGTCCAGGTGACGCGATAGCGTCCCTCCGTCTCCTCTACGTAGCCCCGACCGAGGAAATAGCGGAGAGCATCGATGACATCGCTCGTCCGCACCATCGTCGCGCGCGCGATCTCGTTTGGCGCGGCGGGAGCGAGTTGAAGCACGGCTTTCAATACGAAGATCGAGGAGTCGGGAAGACGCTCGAGGTCTCCAAGATCGAGTGCTTGAAAGACACGGACGCAGATCTTTCCAGCCTCGTCGAGGCCGAGCGATCGCCGCCAGATGTGGAGCGCGACGCCGGGATTTCCACCCGCGTGATCCCAGACGAGTCGGTAGTAGCTCGCGGCGCGTGACTCCGACGCCTCTTTGCGATCGATCTCGTCTGCGGTGGCTGGCAAGGCGTCCATCAAGCGCGCAAAGCTCGGGTCGAGGCCGACGGCAGCCGTTCTCGCGCGGACGAGTTGGGCTATCTCCTCCTCGCGCCAGCGCGGAAGGCGAAGGATCTCGTCGAAGACGGGACGGGACTGGCGGGCTCGCTCCAAAAAGGGCCACGTCACCTCGTCGAACGAGAGAAGCCAGGTCGTGGTGTCGCTATGGCGACTCACGAAGGCAATGATGGTGTCGAAGGCATGCAACCCGCCCATGGTCGGTTGCGCAAAGTGTTGGAAGTCGTCGAGCACGATTGCGCTCGGATCGCGCGTCGCGATCGCGCGACCAATCTCCTCGAGCACCGCTTCTTTGGGGAGCCCGAGGAGAAGCGCGAGTCGTTCACGAACGTCGTCGAGGTCTTTCGAGGTCTCTACGAAGAGAACATCTTCACCGGATCTGCATGCATGGCGTAGCGCCGTCGTCTTTCCCGCGCCGCGTTCGGCGACGACCGCGACGATTCCTCCGCGCCGTGTCTCGACCCGCTGCGCGAGCAAGTCGAGTCCTTCGTCGGCTCGCGTCTTGATCCAAAGATCGCCGTCCGCGGTCTCAGGCCCCAGCGTATGAAAGACCTCCTCCGCGAGCGGCGCCAGCGGTGCTTTGTCTTCTTCTTCTCCGAGCTTGTCGAGCTCGCGGCGGAAAAGGTACGCCATGCCTCGACGCGTGATCTCGAAGTGGCTCACCCAACGAACCGTCGCGCGCGACGCGCCGCGAACGAATAGGTAGAGGCCGCCTACGGACGCCGCCAAGAAGCTCGACCATCCTTTGCGATGTTCGAGAACCCACCGTTCGAACGCGGAAGGCTTCCGAATGACGGCAAGACGCGCAAAGACGGTGTCTCGCCACCACCGGATGAGAACGAGAAACACGGGAAGTACGGCGATCCAGAAGAACGAAGAAACCCATTCGTAGATTGCGCCCCGCCCGACGAGACGCGCGCTCAGCACGAGCACGACACCAAATCCGACGACGACTCTGCCGACGAAGCGCAACGAGCGGTGCCTGAGCCCCGGCGTTCCAAGCGCGGTGATGGGAGAGAAATGTTCCGTACCCTCGGCGATGCTGTCGAGGACGTCGACGACGAATCTGCCGGCAAACATCCAAATGAGGACGATGGAGAGAAGTTCCACCTCGAGAAGGTCTTTCACGGCGCGCGGAAGGAATGCGCGCATGAGCACTGCAAAGAGAAGCCATTCGAGAGAGGAGCGAATCTCACTGACGAAGACTAAAAGTCGAAGCGACAAGCTCGGCTTTGCGGCGCGTGGATCGTTGGCGCGAATTCGCTGACGCCACATCTCGAGAAGTGATTCCGCACGGCGCCGCCACCAGAGAAAGACGAGGAAGAGAGCGGTCCATTCCCCGATAACGAGTGCGCTGCGAGCGAGCATCGTACCGAACCCGCCTGGATGCGCGCGAGCCTCTTTGATCCAATGCAACGTCTCGTGGCGGTGGTCCCTGAGAATCAACGTGAGCTGACGGAGCTCGGCCGCGGCTTGGTCTCGACCCGCTTCGGAGAAGCCCGTGATCGCATCTCTTCGCTCACTCGAGAGATAGGGGATGAGCGACAAGCGCTCACGATTCAGCGTCGTCGTCTCCTCGAGGAGCTCTTGCAAGACGTCTTCGCGGATACGCTCGACCTCGGTCGCGAGGCGAAAACTCTCGGCATCTACTTTCTTCCGCTGTTCACTGACCTTCGCCGAATCGAGACGTAATTCTGCGAGAGGGTTGGGCCCTGCCTGGGGCACGTTCGAAAGAAAGCCGTCCTCGAGTGCGGCAGAAAAAGCGTCGCGACTGGCTCGCAGTGTCGTGCGCAAGACCTGATACAGGGCATCTGCGTCGCCGTCTCTCGCCTCGATGAGAGCCTCTCGTCGCTCGCGCGCGCGTCTCTGGAGCTTGAGGCTCGCTTCCTTCCGGGCAGCTACATTCCCTGCCTGTTCAGTGAGTCCAATGGCAAAGCGTGCCTGCTCTCGTTCTACTTCGAGGAGGCGCGCATATTCCTCAGCAACGAGTCGTGTGGATTCGGTATCGGCAACGCGTGCGGCTTCGAGGGCACGCGCGCGCTCTTCTTCGGCCGCCCGCTCTTTCTTCTCGGCCTCTGTCTCCGTCGCGGCAGCATGAGCCTTTGCGACCAATTCTTCGTGAACGCCGAATCGCGCGTCTCTCTCGTCTTCGGGGAGAGAATAGAAAGCAAGCCGGGCACGATCCAATTCGATTCGAGCGTTCCAGAGTGACTCGGACCAGCTTCGATCCTCGAGTCCAGCATCCCGCATCGAGGGGCGCGGCGGGCCCTTCGCCTTTCCCCTTGGCTTCGCGCGGTCGACCTCGTCGAGAAAGGCGGTCAGTCTGGCGGCTTCGAGCTCGACGGCGGCACGATCCGAAAGTGAGATATCGAACAAGGTTCGGGGCGCGACACTCGCCTCAAGTGCGCGGTTCGAGAACATGCGGATTTGCTCGGCGGTCGTCCGATATTCCGCAGTCATGCGTTCGATGCTCGTCGTCGAAAGCGCGACCGCGCCGCCGCCGTCTGTCGTGGACTCGGATCGCCTCCCGGCATCGGCGCTCTGCACCGCATCTTGGCCACGAGCTTTCGAAACCGAGAGTCCGAGCACGAGAAGTATCAGACGAATGGCTGTCTGCACGCGGCCCCCGAAGCCCGGCACGCGTCTTACGTTCGACACCCTCGGCAAGAGTAGTGGCACAGCGTGCTCGGCGTCCATGATGTCGGAACACCGAAGGCTCAAGTCGCTCCGCCCAAGTGATGCCGTAAACGGTGCAGAAAGCGCCGCACGATCTCCACGTCGCCTTCGCTCGCCTCTTTCAGCGTTCGATCTACGGCTCGTTCGACGGTCCCGATCGTGGGAGTGTCCAACTGCGCTCCTTTCTTGCTCAAGCGAATGAAGGTCTTGCGGAGATCACTGGGATCGGAGCGACGTGAGATGAGCCCTTTTTCTTCCAAGCGCTTCAACGCTTGCGACAGCGTCCCGCGCTCGAGGTGCAGAATTTCCGCTAGATCAGACGCGGTAATACCGGGACGCTTGCCCAAGAATCGCAAGACCATTCTCTGCTGCGCCGTCACGCCAATGCGGTCGTGCATTCGCTTGGAGGTCGAGCCGAGCGCATGATTCAACGCCCACAGCTCGCGCAAGAAGGCGAGAGCCGGTTCCAGACCTGGCTTCGTGGAGTCGAGCATTCAGAGAGCCCTCGTCGAAGCCGGTGGGAGCGAAGCCAGATAGATTTGCGCGAGCGCGCCCTCGTCGACGAAGCCGATGACGCGGCCATCGTCGTCGACGACGGGGAGCTCTCGGACGCCTTCGAGGCGCATTCTCTCGAGAGCGATTCGGAGCGTATGGTGCGTCGTGACGGTGGCTGGTGGCCGCATGATGTCCAGCGCGGTTGTCTCGTCGGGGAGCTCGTTTTGCGTGAGCACGCTGCGGAGCTCGGCGTGAGTGATCACTCCAACGATGCGTCGTTCCTCGTCGAGGACGGGAAACACGGTCTGCCAAGTTGGAGCACTCGCGGCTCGGAGCACTTCTTTGGCAGGGCTAGATGGGGCGAACGAAAGGAAGGGGCGGTCGGCCGCCACGAGATCTTTCAAAGCGAACCGGTCCAACTCTTCGTTGAGATGATGCCCTTCAAGGTTCAATCCGTCCTGCGCCAAGAGGGCTTCGTAGATCGGTTGCGGACGGAAGCGGCGAGCAATGAGATAGGAGCTCATGTTCGCGATCATCAGCGGGAGGATGAGCTCGTAGCCCGACGTCATCTCTACGATGATGAGGACGCTCGTCATCGGCGCACGAATGGCACCGCTGAATAGCGCGCCCATTCCGACGAGTGCGAACGCGGATGCTGCTTGATCCGTGTGCCCGAAAAGCGATTTGTCGAGTGACCCGAACGCTCCACCCAACATTGCCCCGATGAACAACACGGGTGCAAAGATTCCTCCGACGCCGCCGCTCGAATACGAAAAGCAAGTCGCCAATAATTTCGCGAGGCAGAGCCCTAGGAGCACCTTCACTTCGAGCTCGCCGCTGAGCGCACGTCGCAGTGACTCATAACCGCCACCCGTCACGCCGCCCGCCTTGAGAAGAAGAATGGCGAGCACCGCCGTTGCTCCTGTGAGAAAGCCGCCAATGGCCGGCCGCGCGAATTCTGGGACGCGGGCCATGCCCCGAAACCGCAAGCGCAGCGTAAGGAGCGTGTCCGTGAAAAGGATGGAGACGAAAGCCGCTGCGACGCCGAGGATTGCGTAGAGAAGCAGTGAACGCGCATCGTCGAGCCCGTGATGCACCGCGACATCGAAGACGGGGTGCGCGCCAAGAATGCTGCGCTCGATGACGGCGGCGAGCGCGGCTGCGATGATGACTCCAGTGAGGAGTGTGTCATCGAGCTTTCCGATGATCTCTTCGATCGTAAAAGTCACGGCAGCGATGGGCGCGTTGAAGGCAGCCGCGACTCCAGCAGCAGCGCCGACCGGAATGAGTCGACGCTGCGCTTGCGGCGTGATTCGCGCGAGCCGTCCGAGCGCCGTCGCCACGCCCGAGCAGATCTGGACCGTGGGGCCTTCGCGACCGAGAGATGCCCCGCTTCCGATTTGAATGGTCGAGAGGACGAACTTGGCAACCGAATCTCGGAGTCGCACGCGCCCGCGTCGCTCGGCGTAGGTTGCTTTGACCTGGGGGATTCCGCTCCCGCGCGCATCCGGGAAATATCGAGCGAGGATTGGCCCGGTGACGAGCCCGCCGAGGGTCGGCACGGCGAGAAGCCAACCGATCCAAAATCGGGAGTTCTCGGGGCGAGCGACCCTCGCGAGGAACGACTCGGCGATGCGAATGGATTCGTGGAAAGCAACAGCCACGAGACCGCAAACGATGCCGATGACGACCGTGAGCACGAGAAGTCGCTGGGCTTCAGAGGGTGAAGCCTTGATCGCGGCTCGAGAGGCATGGCGTCCGACTCGAAGCAGGAGCGTTCGCGCGATGGAGGATAGACGCGCGACTTGCAAGGAGTCGGACGATAGTTTGATATCGAATTATTTTCAACGTATCCCTCGAATATTGCTCCTGATGATCGCCGCTTCGCGTGCCCCCTCCGCGTGCCCCGTACAATTCGCGGTATGTGCGAACAGAGCCATTTCGTTCTCTTCCTCGCGAACGTCGAAATCGTTCGCGCTCTCCCGCACATACAAGAGCCGACAAATCGCTCCTACGAGCGAAACGAACGAGTCGCTCGACCGTAGATCTCCTCATGATGACCTCGCGCGCGTGGATCTCCGCCCTCCTTCTCTCGGGCATCTCTGGCGTCTCCTTGCTCACCGGCTGCCAAAATGAGTCGCGCGGAACGCCTCCCGTCTCGAGTGCGATGGTGACAGGAGCGAACTCCAAAACGGTGGCGGCGACGGGCGTCGGCACGAATCCAGGGAATGCCGGCAAAGGGACGCCGCTCGTGGCGCAACCAGGGAACGAGCTCGCGATCTTCGCCGAAGGCTGCTTTTGGGGATCAGAAAATACGTTTCGACACGTGCCTGGCGTCGTTGCGACGGCGGTCGGGTATACGGGCGGCACTACGCAGGCCCCGACCTACGAGGCGGTGTGCAGTCATCGGACGGCACACGCGGAAGCGGTGCTCATCGAGTTCGATCCGAAGATCGTCAGCTACAAAAAGCTCGTCGGTGTGTTCTTCCGCTCCCATGATCCGACGACCGAGAATCGCCAAGGACCGGACGTCGGCGATCAATATCGGAGCGCCGTTTTTACGGTGTCGCCCGCGCAGGCAGAGATCGCGCGCGCCGAAGCCGCATCAGCGGAGAAGACCCTCGGAAAAAAGGTGACGACACAGATCGCGACCCCCGGCCGCTTTTGGAAGGCCGAGGACTATCATCAGCAATACGACGAGAAGACTGGAACGGAGTCCTGTCCCCTGCCGAGCATTCTCGGCAACTGAACGCAGCCGAGCATTCTCGGCAACTGAACGCAGCCGAGCATTCTCGGCAACTGAACGCAGCCGAGCATTCTCGGCAACTGAACGCAGCCGAGCATTCTCGACAACTGAACGAGACGACTCGCCCGCGGAGATGCGCGTAACGACATTCGCGTCGAACTAGACGCGCATGGTCCTTCGGGCCGCAGTCGCGCCGAGTAGGCCGAAGACAAGCATGGCTGCGCCGTGTCCGAGGAGAACGTGGAGTATCGAGTCTCCCGGACAATGCAAACGCAAGATGAAGGCGGCGAGCGATCCACACGCGACTCCGAATGCAGCCATCCGCAGCCACGCGCTGCCCGCGATCATTCCTCGATAAGCGAAAACGCCGGCGGTGAAAAGAACCGCACCGAGTAGGACCGCGGTGGTTGCGCATGTGAACGTCGACGAAACCGTGAACATTCGCATTGCCGAAGGCGGCGCGAAGAGCGCGCTCACTCCAAAGAGAACGATTGCCGTCGCGATTCCAGCAGCGACGCGACGATGGGAGAGCCCAAGACCGAGGCGGCCCGGGCGACTGAACACAAGCCAAGCCACGCCGGCGCCGAGCAAAGGAAAGCCGAAGCCTGCAACGACGAACGAGGCCCCTAGCTCTGAACGCGCGGCGAAGCCCTCTCCAGCAATCCACGCGGTCTCGAGAAGGAGAGCGATCGTGATTGCGGCCCGCCGTCGTCGCTCTACGGTGGTGCGATTCACGGTGGCCGACGAAATTGTCGGAGGTACGCGCGACAAGGAGACGTCTTCGTACGGATCTGGAATCTCCCTCATTTGATCGAGATCGAAGTCCAATCAGCTACTCCTTACCTTCGTTTTCGACGGTCTTCGTCGCCTGCCGAATCGCTTCGTAAGCGCGAAATGCGCGTGCCTTTGCCGATGCCTCGGTCGTGCCAAGCACCTCTGCCGCGTCGGCGACGGAGAGCCCCTCGAATCGTAGGAGAACGAACGCTTCGCGCTGCGAAACCGGCATCCGTGCGAGGGCTTCCCGGACCTGCTCGAGCGCCCTTCGCGAATCGAGAACGTTGTCGGGTTGGCGAGAGACGGAATCCGGGTGAACCTGAGCGAGAGCCTCGTTGAGGACGACTGCGGACTGAACTTTTCTTTTCCGCTCGTGGTCCAAGAACACGTTGCGCGTCACCGTGTAGACCCATGGCAGCGCAGCCCCACCCGGCGTGAACGAGCCGCGAGCACGATGCATGCGAAGGAAGGCGTCCTGCGCAAGCTCTTCTGCGACGGCCGAATTGCTCGTGAGACGCAGAAGAAAACGACGCACACGTGGGCCAAGGTGCTCGTGAAGCTCACCGAAGGCAGAATCGTCGCCACGCGCATAGCGATCCATGAGCTCGTTCAGTACCGCCTCTGCCGCGCGACTTTGCGCCGTCGACGCGCTGGGCGCGGCAACTGGATTCGAGCTCAGGTCCTTGGCATTCATCGACACGGCGTTGAGAAGGGACCACCCTACTGCGTGTGAGCCGCTCGGCCAAGGCACCCACACGCACTCCTGCGCCACCGCAACGACCGCGTGGAGTCGCGTCCGTGCGCACGAACCATCGTGACCGTAAACTCTGCCTAGAACCATGTCTCCTGCTCTCGTGACGTACTCACTCTCTACGACTGCCGGACGCATGCGGCCCGGCTCGCACCACGCTTTTCGGAAAATAGCGCCCCGCCGGTCAATGGCTCGTTCGCGCCAAGACTCGATAAGAGCGCAACCAATCGATGGCAGGAACGTAGAGGGAAAGATGCGCTCCCAAGCGTTCGCCGTTCTTCCTGTGCTTCTTGGTCTCACGAGCGCGTGCTCCAAGCCGATTCTCTCGTCCGGCGCAGCGGCCGACCCAGTACCGACCGCGGCGGAGAGCGACACTCATGTTTCCATCGACACGCCGCGGACCGATGCAACTCCAGTGCTGGTCGAGCTCTTTTCCTCCGAAGGATGCTCGAGCTGTCCACCCGCAGAGCGAGTGCTCGGCGACCTTCTCGATCACCCGCCGCGAGGGACGCGGGTGCTCCCCATCGAGTTTCACGTCGACTACTGGGACTACATCGGTCACGTCGACCGATTTGCGAGCGCTGCATTCACTCAGCGACAGAAGGCCTATGCCCAGCGACTCGGCGCAAGCTCGACATACACGCCACAGGCCGTCGTCGATGGGCGGGCAGAGCTCGTGGGTTCACGAGCGGCAGCGTTGGCGCTCGCAATCGAGGAAGCGGCGAAGCGCCCCCACCTCCGCGTCGAGTTGACACGCACGGAATCCAATCGATGCCATGTCGCAATCGGAGCGACGAGCGCAGCACGGGATCACGTCGCGGTCATGCTCGCGGAAGTCGTCCGCCGCCCCGCAACGAAGGTCGAACGAGGTGAAAACGCGGGCACCACGATCCAGCATTCGTGGGTCGCCACTCGACTCGTCGATTTGGGCGAAGCGGGTACGAATGGTGAGGTGACGTCGGGCCCGCTGACGTCGGGCCGAGGCCATGAGGCCGTCGCATTCGCGGTCCGCATCACCGACGGCGCAATTCTCGGAGGCGATTCCATCTCGATGGACTGAGGGTCCGACTCCTCGACGCCGAGCAGAAACGTCTTCGCATTCGAATGAATGACAGGTGGAGTCGAGACCTCTAGGCTCGGTCCCTCGTGAAGTGGATCGTCGCGCTCTTGTTCGTACTCTCTTCGTGCTCGCGACAAAAGTCGGGAGCGCGCGACGCAGTGCGCACGAGTGGGAAAGAGGGTCGTTCGGAACCTTCGTTACCGCTCCCTCCCATCGACGCGTCGTCTGCAGAGATCGTCGACTCATGCCAGCTCTTCGATGCCAGGACCGCGTCCACCGCGGATCTCGTCGATGCATCCAACGTCTCTTTCGCGATGCCGAGCACGACAGGGCCTTTCGAATGGAAAGAGGTACTCGGCGCCCACTGGCAGATTTCGTCTCCGCCCGGCGAGCCGAGTGCCGTGACGGACGCTCGCGAAGGAACGCGCGGAGCGTGCGCCGAGGGCATGGTCGAGATCAAAGGCTCGATGAAGAACGCGTCCTCGATGGATCAACGTCAGCAGGACATCTGCTCGAAGTGGATCTCGCGGAAGTTTCCGGAGCGTTGCGCAGCGTTCGATCGCGACAAGTGGCTCGCAGCCTCCCGCAGCTTTCCCAAGCGCAAAATGCACTACTGCATCGATCGCTTCGAGTATCCGAATCGTCGCGGCGAGTTCCCCGTCATCCTCGTCAATTGGGTGGAGGCGAAAGGGATCTGCGAGGCCGATCACAAGCGCCTCTGCACCGAGTCGGAGTGGACCTTCGCGTGCGAAGGAGAAGAAGCGACTCCGTATCCCTACGGGTACGTGCGAGAGGAAGAGGCGTGCATCGTCGACCGCCCGTGGATTCCGTTCAATCCTTATGCTCTCGGTGCGCGTTCCAAAGAGACGATCAAGAAGGAGCTCGCGCGCCTCTGGCAGGGCGAGGCCTCGGGAAGTCGGCCGCGATGCAAAAGCGTCTTCGGCGTCTACGACATGATCGGCAACATCGACGAGTGGACGCAGGCCACGACGCCGGGTCGTCCCTCCATCTTGAAAGGCGGATATTGGGGACCCGTCCGCACGCGGTGCCGCCCGACGACGCGCGCCCACGGCGAGATGCACGTGTTCTATCAGCAGGGGTTTCGCTGCTGCACCAATTCCCCGTAGAGCTGCGCTCCTCCCCGCACGCGGGGCTACTTCCGATAGATTTGCTGATCGAGCCAACGTCCGTAGTTCTGCATCACCTGCGTCTGACTCGCTCCGGCGTTCGCCCCGACGGACGTGCTCGAGGTCGAGCTCTGCGAGGTCGGCGCAACCGAATAGGTCGTGGCCGACGGCACGTACGGATGGTCCTCGGCGTACTTGCGCTTCGCTTCTTCCATTCGCTTCGCTTCGCGCTCGAGCTGCGCGCGCTCTTCCGCGCGCCATTCTCGTTCGCGCTTGTTTCGGGCTTGTATCTCGAGCTTCTCGACCGCTGCGGTGTGCTCGGGACCAACCATGATCGAGGCGCGACGCAATTGCTCGGGCGTGAGATTGGATGCGTTTTGCACGTAAAGCCACCAGGCCTCGGGCTTGTTGATGATCCATACGAGGCGTTCGAGCTCGGACGTGTTTTTCGTTTGAACCGCGTTGCGCCAAGCCGTGTCGAGCGCGATGACTTCGTCGGAGCCGTTCTTTGCGGCAGCGATGAGCCCCTTCTCGATCGCTTCGTGAGCCGTCGCGCCGCTTCCCGCGAGCTTCGTCAACGTCGCTACGAAGCGCTCCTCCGCGTAGGCGCGAAAGCCCTGCTCGTCTTGCACGACGACGAGGTCGTTGTCCCACGCGTTGCGCCAGTGCTTGACGTAAATGTGCCGCTGGACGCCAATTACATCGTACCAAAGCGGGGGCGTCACGTTCTGCAGGTGACCATCGGCGAGGCCCCACTTTTTGACGTTCGGTCCGTCGACATCGTACCGCACGTAGAAGCGCGACGTGACCTGGTTGCGGTGTGCCCCCGTGCGCAAGCTCAGGGCCGGCGGACCAATTCCGTCGGGGATCATCCGCACACCGCGACTTCCCTTCGGCTTGTCGAAGTAGCCGTTGGCGTCGAGCGCGTAAAAGAGGTCGTCCTCCGGAAGGCTTCCGAGAGCAGGCGTCAAGATGAGGGACGTGCTGTCGATGCCGCCCTGCGCGCTCGTGCGCTCACCTTGGACGAAAAAGAGTCCGCCGGGTGGCGAAGCAATCGGATTGAGCTCGTGGTCGAGGAGGTAGTCGACCTCACGTCCTTCGGCGTCGCGCGTCGCGAGGACGGCGTAGTGCATACCGCGCTCGAGGTACTCGTCGACGCGGGGCACGTATCCCGGAAAGGTCCCGGTGACGCCGGTTCGGTTGACCGTCTCGAGGACGTAGGTCTTCGTACTCGGCTGGCGATGGAGGAGCACCATGCCGTCCAACACCTTCTCTGCCTCGAGGACGTCCGTTGGCACGATGTTTCCCTGCGCATCGACGCGTGACATCGGGCCCGTATCCCATTCGCCCGTGTTTCGAAGCTTCGAAAGACGCTCACGCTGCTTCAAATCGGTGAGCTTGTCGAAGTCGGCCGGGCTCTGCACGAGTACGCCATAGCCGGGCACGGGGACGACGCGTTGCTTGCCGACAGCGAGGATGATCGCGCCCGTCGCCTCGTCGCGGACCTCACCGAGCTTGAACCCCATGGGCGTGTAGACTCGGACGCCGTCGATGTTCACGTAATCTGAGCTCGTCGTGGCCTGATATTGACACACGAGCACCTTGCGGCCCTCCAAGGTCACGCGCGTGGACCGGTAAGACTCGTTGTAGAAATACTTCGCGGCCCAGTCGGGGAGCTTCGTTTCGCAGTTGGGCCCCTCGTTGGCGTTCGCTGCAGTCGCTTTCTCTTTCGTACTTGGGTTCGATGGAGCGCTCTCGTTCGCGGAACCGCCACAGCCAAGAGAACAAAGGAAAACGAGGACGCCAAAGCGAATCGCGCGCATGGCGACGATCTTATCGGGTCGACGCAGGCTGTGTCTCGTAATTCAAAGCGCAGTTCTCTCGACGCCTTACTTCCACTGAGCGTGCATCTTCACGAGCCCGAAGGGAGCGGTCTTCGCGACGAGAGCTTCGTCTTTGTACACGTGGAGAATCCAACCCGCCGGCTGCTTGCCCTTTTCTTTCCAACCGCCGTCGCTGCCATCGGCGCTCTGATAGAGCCAGAAGCCGTCGCTCTCGCGTTCCGCCACCCAACCGTCGAACAGCTTCCCGGTGAGCGTGAAGGCGTTCTTGCGAAGGAGTGTATTGCGTCCGAACAGCACGCGCGAAGTCGCCATCGTGCCCACGCCGCCTTCCGGTATGTACGAGACGACATAGGTGAGGTTGTTGATGCGGCGCACTTCACCACCGCCGCCCGCCGTGTTGATGCCATGCAACATGCGTGATCCGGAAACGTGCATCAGGTGCTCGCCCTCGGCGCCGTTGTAAGTGTACGCGCCGACGAGATTGCCCGCCCAGTTTGCGACGTAGATGCGATTCGACACCGGCTCCGGATACCAACGTGTAATATACACGTAGTCTTCGTCACAATCGATGCCCTGCCCCACGCGCGTCGCTTTCGCCGGAGCGTAGGCGTCCTCCGCCTTGTCGATGTCGAAGGGCGCGGTGCTGCCCAACTTGAAGTTCGCATCGTATTTGCGGAACGCGCCGCCATTGAAGAGGAGATACGTGCCGTTCGCGTAGCAGAGGTTGGTGACGTTGACGTCGATGGTCTTCGTCTCGAGGATCTTGAGCGTGTCGGGATCGATGATCCGGAGATGCTTGCCGTTGTCCGCGGGCTGCTTCGAGCTGTCGTTCGTCCAAGCAGGAACGATCAGTTTGCCCGTATCCGGATTGAAGGTCGCGTCGTTCCCATGCCCGAGCATGTTCGTCACGTTGCCCGGCGCGTTGAACGAAGCCGTCGTAATGCGCGCGCCGCTCGAAATCCGATATTTGAGGAGCTGAGATTCGTCGATGTCGCCCGCCAACGTGTGGAGGACGACGAAGTACGCGAACGTCCCGTCGGAAGCGCCGCCCTGAAGCGCCGTGTAAGTGCTCGCCGTGCCGACCGCATCGAAGAGCTTCGTCTCGGTGACGGTGCCGACGGTCGGGGTGGATGGGAGGACCGGCGGAGGTGGCGCGGCTCCGTCGGTGGTTCCTCCGTCTGCGGGATTCACTTCGGGAGGATCGAGATCGCCCTTGTCGCCATCACCGTCATCGTTGCCGTCGTCACTTGGCGAATCGGACTCGGATGTCGATGCGTCCCTACTCTCGGTCGGCTCCGGGCTAGCGGTGTCCGAGGCACTGCACGCTAGGGCCGCCACGACGGGGAGTAGGACGCCAAGGCCAACGAGAGCACGCGACATGCGCAATGGTACCTCGTGTTACCATAGGCGTCCAGGCGTGGAACGTGACCGAGACGCTAGAGAAGTTCGCTAAGCTCTGCGCGGGCATGAAGAAGACGAGCAAAGCCACCAAGAAGGAGCCCGCGAAGGCCAAGGTCCTCACGAAGCTCCCCGTTGCCATGACGGGCCGAGCCAGCCCAGCGAAGGCCGCGGAGGGCGACGAGCCGGTCTTCGCTTACTTCGCCAGTTTGCCAGAGCCGCAGCGATCCATCGCCGAGCGCGTCGATGCCCTTGCGGCGAAGACGTTGCCCGGCCTGCAGCGCGCCGTGAAGTGGGGCATGGCGTGGTACGGCGTCGGCGACGGCTGGTGCTTCTCTTGCGGCGGGTTCGCGGGACACGTGAAGCTCACGTTCGGGCGCGGCACGTCACTCACGCCGGTGCCGCCCGTGACGCCTATCGGAATGGGCAAGGACTCGCGCGGCGTCGATCTCGAATCCATCGACGACCTCAACGCGCGCCGAGTCGCGTCGTGGATGCGGCAAGCGACGGCTTTGCCGGGCTTTGGCGGAAAGAAGCGGTGAAGTGCGCGTGGGCGCTACGCTAGAGCGACGACACGATCGTGAGCGTTAGAACGTCACGTCGACTCGTTCGACGGGAGAACGAAACGAACGCGTTACGACGGTAGTGACCTGGGCTTTCACCGTCGCGACATCTCCCGTGGGCGCCGGGCGAATGGCGACCGTGACAATCGTCTTCTTTCCGCCGGTCCCGGAGAAGGTATGAAAGCTGACGTTCGCGTCCATCCCGAGCTCTGTTTTCAGCGCTTCCTTGGACTTCTTGGCGTCATCGATTCCCTCCTGAAACGATGCGCACGCCGTCACGGCGAATGACAGAGCGCAAGCGCCCATCAAGCGATGCGTCGCTCTCGCGAGTCGGCTTCGGATATGTCCAAACCTCGTTTTTCCCATCCCCATCTCTTCAGAGTAGCCGGCGGTGGCCTACTCGGAAAGCATCAAGGAAGGCCTCGGGGAGAAGCAGCCGCGTCGCAGGACCTCGAAGTCCTTGAGCAACGATTGCTCTCGGACGTCCTCGCTAGGACGGCGCACAGTCACCGTCAGGTCTCACTCAGTGTCGTAGAGAGTCGCTGCTGCAGCCTCTCGAGGATCCATCGCCCGGCGGGTCCGAGAAGCTGATTCCGGCGATGCGCTGCATAGATCGTCAGTGCATCACGGGGAGACGAATCGTCTTTGATTCTCAACCGCACGAGCTTCTTCGCGGCGATCTGCTCGGACACGATGTGCTCGGGCATCCGGCACCAACCGAAGCCGGCGAGTAGAAAGTCCAAGCGCCGACCGAGATCGACGAAGCGCCATCGGCGCGCACTGATGAGCCCGTAGTTTTCGTCGGGCGGAGCGCTGGGATCCGAGAGCACGAGCTGCACGTGTTCTTCGAGGTCCGCTTGCGTGACATAGCGTCCGCGTTTGGCAAGCGCATGGCTCGGAGCCACGACCGCTTCCATCCGCGTAAGGAGAAGCGGATAGGCAACGATGTCGTCCGGAATGGTCGGCAGGAGCATGCAAATTCCCAGCACCGCCGTCTCCGCGCGCAGCCTTCGCACCGCGCCTCCGAGACCCTCCGTCGAGAACGAGATCGGCAAGTCGCGGAATTCACGCCCGAGCTCGCGGAGTGTGTCGATCAAAGGGTCGGTGGGAACCAGCGGATCGATCGCAATCGCGAGCTCGGCCTCGAGACCGTCACGATTGCTCGCCGCCACCGCTTCGAAGCGTGCCGCGCTTCCGAGAACGAGTCGTGCTTGATCTACGAGTACCTGACCGATTGCCGTCAGTTTCGGTCGATACCCATCGCGATCGAACAGCGTGACGCCTTGCAATGCCTCGAGGTTTGCAATCGCCTGGCTGATGGCGGACTGCGCGCGTCCGAGCGCACGCCCCGCCGCAGAGAAACTACCGGAATCGGCAATCGTCACGAGCACGCGAAGCTGGTCGAGACTGAGCGTACCTAGGGGGTGCAACTCCATCATGTATGGCGATGGACTGTATCAAAACTTCATCGCTCCCGCGAATGGGTCCGGCGTTCTAAGTTCTCTGCGTACGTTATCCCTTCCAGAGAAAGAGAAAGACCCATGAATCTCGCAAGCCCCTCTCATGCCCGCACGAATGGAACTCGAATCAAGGTCATTTACTGGGCGATCACGGCGCTTTTGATGGTTCCGGGCGCGGGGGGCGGGGTCGTCGAGCTTTTCACCGGCGGTCCCGCGAGTGTCGCGCAGACCCTCGTGTTCCTCGGATACCCGCTCTACATCATGAAGATTCTAGGGCTCGCAAAGGTGCTCGGAGGAATTGCGATCCTGACGGGCCGCTCGCCACGCCTGAAAGAGTGGGCCTACGCAGGCTTCGCTTTCGACTTCCTCGGCGCGACGGCCTCGCATCTTTTGGCGGGCGACGCTGTGCATGCGCCACTGCCATTCGTATTCTTCCTCGTCCATATGACGTCGTATGTGCTCTGGTACAAAACGGCCGCCACGCCGTTACCTGCCGCCGCGCCGAGCGCTCCCTGACGAGGAACGCCGGCGAACGCGGCTGAGCGCACTTCGTTCCAAAAAATGCGCCCTCGCTTGTAAGGTTTTCGGCGCCCTCCAGACTAATCATCTGTGACCGCAAGAATCATGACCGAACGAGTAGGCGTAGATGCCGGGGAAACGGCCGAACGACGGCTCGCACGGATTCTCTCCGAAAACACCCGAGCGCTCGAGCGAGTCGCTGCGAGCTACGCGCGAACGAGCTCGGACCGACAAGATTTGCTCCAAGAATTTGCGATGGCTCTGTGGACGGCGCTTCCGGGCTTTCGCGGCGACTGCCTCGAGAAGACATTCGTTCTTCGCGTCGCGCACAATCGAGCGCTCACGTTCCTGTCCAAGCGCACGGGGCCGGTGGGAAACGCGGAAGACGTCGACGATAACGCAGGCAGTGTCGTCGCGACGACCGGAAAGAATCCAGCCATCGTCTACGAGCGTACGCAACGAGGCAATCGACTCCTGGCTGCAGCACGCGCGCTCCCCGTGAATCATCGCCAAGTGGTGACGCTGCTTCTCGAAGGGCTCTCGCACAAGGAAATTGCGGAGGTACTCGGCATCACGGAGACGAACGTTGCGGTTCGTACCAATCGCGCACGGGCTGCGATGCGCGTGCTCATGGAAAGCGAGGAAACAGAATGACTACGAACATCGAAGCGAACGACCCCGAGCTCGAGACTTGGAAACGGGAATGGCAGGAGCTCGGAGGCGAAGAAGAACTCGCGAGAGAGCTCGCAGCACGCGTCGCGAGCGATCGCCGTCGCGTTTGGCGTTCCGCAATCCGCGAGCTACTCGGTGCGGCCTTCTCCACCGCACTCAGTTTCTGGTTGATCGCGCGATCTCACGGAGAGCTCGTCACCATCGCCGTCTGTGGAACCGTTTTGATCTTCAACGGCGTGTGGACGACCCGCCTTTTCGTGCTTCGTGAGAGCTTTCTGAGGAGCTCTTCATTCGAAGGAAAAGGTCTCGATTCGTTCGTCGATCTCACACGCCACAAACTCATCGACGATCTGAAGTGGAACGCGTTTGCACGGATAGCTCTGATCGTACTCTTACTCGTCCTCGTGCCGATGTCCGTCTGGGCATTCGTCGCGCGGTACGAGATGTATCGCGCGGAACCCTGGCGTGCCTACGTTGGCTTTGGCGTGGCGTTTGGAATCTTCGGAGCTTGCTTCTTCGTGGGGCAACGAAAGCGTCGTCGACTAATCCGCGAAAGCGAACGCTTCGAGCTTCTCGTCGCGGAGCGATCGCTCGTGTGAATTCGACTCAGCGGGGGTGCGCTCGAATGCAATCTCAGTAGATACGCACGCGAGCCTTCCGCGTGAGGTAGAGCTTCTCCCCTTCTTTCACGTCGAAGGCACCGTACCAAGCGTCGAGGTTTCGAACCGTGTCGCCGCGATATTCTGCGGGCGCGTGGCTGTCGACGAGGAGACGCTTTCGCGCAGCTGCTTCACGCGCCTTGAAGCGCCAGCTCTGAGCAAAGCTCAAAAAGAACTGTTGGTCGCCAGTGAGGCCGGACGCACTCGGTCCTTCCTTCCCTCCATTCGACGCGCGGTAGGCGTCGAACGCGGCGCTGAGCCCGGCGACATCGGCGATGTTTTCTCCGGCCGTCAGCTTTCCGTTCACGTGCGCGTCGGGGAACGGCTTATAGCCTTCGAACTGCGCGACGAGCGCTGCGGCCGACGCCTCGAAGTGCGCGCGGTCTTCGGCGGTCCACCAATTGTTGAGCTTGCCCGTTGCGTCGAAGAGCGAGCCCGTGTCGTCGAAGCTGTGGCAGATCTCGTGGCCAACCAGTGAACCCGCCGCGCCGTAGTCCATCGCTGCGGGGCGATTGGGATCGAGATCTGGTGGCTGAAGAATCGCCGCAGGAAAGTTCAGCGCGTTCATCACCGGCAAGTTCACGGCATTGACGAGCTGCGGGTTCATGACCCACTCGCTGCGATCGACCGGATGACCGAGCTTGCCGAGGTTGCGGCGGTACTCGAAGAGCTGCGCACGGAAGGAGTTGCCGTAGGCGTCTCCGCGAACGACCTCGAGCCCGGAGTAATCGCGCCATTTGTCGGGATATCCGACGCCGACCTTGAGCGCTGCGAGCTTCGCCTTCGCTTGCTCTTTGGTCTTCGGCGCCATCCACGTGAGCGAGTCGATCCTTTGCGCGAACGCTGCGACGACGTTCTTCACCATCCCTTCGACGCGCGCCTTCTCCTTCGCCGGAAAGTAGCGCTCGACGTAGAGCTGCCCGACGATCTCACCGAGCGCTTCGTCCGTCTCCTCGACCGCGCGCTTCCAGCGATCGCGCTCCTTCGGGGTGCCGTTCAACGTCTTCCCGTAGAACGCGAAGCGCTCTTCACCGAACGCCTTTGGAAGAAACGACGCATTCTTTTCGAGCGCGTGAAACGCGAGATAGTCTCTCCAGACGTCGAGCGCCTCATTCTTCACGAGCGTCGCAATGCCGGAAAATGCGGCCGGCTGCCACACGACGAAGACATCCTGCTTGTCGAGCGCAGCCGCCTTGAGGAATGCGTTCCAATCGAGCCCCGGTGCGCGGCGCGAGAGCTCGGCCTTCGACCAGTGGTTGTTCCCCTTCTTGACGTCCTCGGTCACTTCGCGCGTCGCATGCGCCTTTGCGATCTTCACTTCGAGATCGAAGATGCGGGCGGCTTTCTTCTCGGGATCGGAGATCTGCGCGAGCTTCAGCACGTTCACGATGTGCGCTTTGTACTTCTCGCGTATCTCGGTCATCCGTGGCGAAGCGTCGAGGTAGTAGTCGCGGTCGGGAAGCTCGAGTCCACCTTGAAGAAGAAACGGTGCATAGCGGCTCGGATCGTCGAGATCTTGCGCGACCCAAAGTCCGAAGAGGTTGTCGGTATCGAGATCGGTTGCGTTGAGCACGTCGATGTCGGCGCGAAGGGTCGCGCCGAGCGCGCTTGCGAGCGCCGTCTTGTCGCCAAGGGACGCGATGCCAGTGAGGGTTGGTTTGAGCGGTTCGAGCCCTTTGGCTTCGATCGCCGCCTCATCCATGAAGCTCGCGTAGTAGTCGCCGACTTTTCGCGCGTTCGATCCGGCAGGCGCTTCGGACTTCGCGACCTCCGCGACGAGATCGGCCGTACGCTTTGCGGTCTGTTCGGCGACGATCGCGCCCGTCCCCCAACTGCTGCGATCGGACGGGATTTCGTTGCTCTTGAGCCACGCCCCATTTGCGTAGGCGAAGAAGTCGTCGCCTGGCTTCACGGCGCGATCAATCCCCGCGAGATCGATTCCGGCTTCGTTCGTCGCGACAGGCGTAGTCGTCGCCGTCGTTTGGGAGGACGAAGCGGCGTCGATTTTTGCGGCGGGCGCGGAGTTGCGGGAGCACGCCGCGGCGAGGAGAGCATAAGGGAGCAAGCGAAGGCATCGCGCGTTCGAGATCATGGGAGACGGGTCTGCCTCGCGCGCTGCCTGCTTGTCAACGGCTGCATACGAAAAGTCCACGCACGTCATTCATCAGTGCGGCGCTGGAGCGCGGATGGCGCGGCGATGAGATAATATCGCCAGGATGGAGGCGAGGCGTCGACGGGATCTTGGAGTCGTCGCGCTCGTGGTGCTCCTCGCCGGCGGCCTCGGCGGCATTTATCTTTGGAAAACCGAATTCACGAGCGTCACCGAAACGGAGAGCGACGCCGGTCTCGTCGGCGACGCGGCGGGCGATGCTCACGCCAAGCGAAGCAAATCGAAGCCGAAAAAGAAGTCTTCCAAGCGCGTCGCGCAACCGGGGAAGCCGCGGGCGAATCCTAGTCGTCCCCAGCCGAGCGGCAGTGACATCGACGATGGTCAGGACAATGGAGACGACGATGACGACGGCGTCCCCTTCCAGCCGCCCTTCCGTGGTCGCGGTCCAGCGGGTCCGACCTACGAGATGGCGCTAGCATCGAATCGACAGGAGATCGCGATCGGTCACAAATCCGAACCTGATCTCACGGATGCTCAACTCAATCGGCCCATGCAAAGCGGCGCATTCGTCGGCGAATGCGGTGCGCCCGACAGCATGAAAGTGACCGTTCGAGTCGCAGTCAAAATGGGGCACGCCGCGGGCGTCAGTGTCTCGACGAGCCCCCTCGACGCGGACATCGCAGGTTGCATCGATCGCTACGTGCGCACATTTTCGTGGCCCGTCAGTAGCAAGATGGACTCGTTCACGACGACATACTGATCGTTCGGCCGTCGTCGAGTGACGGTGAAAACGATTCAGGAGTATATCGAGACGGAAGCATTGGCGCGCGCTCGTCCCATGCGAACCAGCAACGGAGTTTCCAATGTACGAAGAATCCAAATCATCCGAGTTGATCCGATTTGCAGGAGTGAAGTCCGGTTCGACCGTCATCGACATTTACCCGGGCGATGGCGATTGGACCCGTCTCTTCTCCGATGTCGTCGGTCCGAAGGGACGCGTCTACAGCTTCATCCCCGGTGAAGTGGCGCACTTCAAAAACGATCCGGTAGGCCGCATGCAGGCCCTCGCGAAGGAACCCGGCCGAGAGAATGTCGAAGTCGTTTCTGCGGACGCTTTGGCGCTGACGAACGTCACGCAGCCGTTGGATGTCCTGTGGCTGCACCTCTTCTATCACGACCTTCACACCGAGCTCATGCAGGCCAAGGGCGCGACCGCAACGGACTTCAATCGAGCCGTCTACGAGCGGCTCAAGCCCCGCGGATTCTATGTCATCGTCGATCACGCCGCGGCCGCCGGAACGGGCACGAACGATAGCCCGTCGCTGCATCGGATCGACCCTGCCACCGTCCGCACTGAAGTCGAGGCGGCCGGATTCGTGCTGGACGAGCAAACCGCGCTGCTCACGAACGGCGATGATCCGCACGCGGTCAAGGTGTTCGACCCTTCGATGAAGGGCAAAACGGATCGCTTCGCCTTTCGCTTCGTGAAGCGCTAACCGTTCGGCGCCGACCGAATCCGCCGGCGCTATCTCTCAGGGCGCTCCGCTGTATCTCAGGGCGCTCCGCTGTCCGTGCCGGCGTCCACGGAGAGCGCGAGTTGGACGGTCTGCGCTTCGGCGAGATGTGAGGCAATGCTGGCACGCATCGTAGTCAGCTCGCTCCGAAGCTCGGCCTTCTGCACGGCAGGCAGAAGCTCCGTGTCGATGATGCCTTGAATTCTCCCAAGCACCTCTACCTGGCGCGCCATGTACGATTTGTCGAAAGCATCCCCCGTCTGCGCCTCCAGCTCCGAATTCGCGATGTCACTTTCGGCTTCGATCCTCTCGCTGCGATCGCTTCCGACCGTCGTGATGGCGAGTTGCGCGAAGAGAGCTTGTTGGCGTGAAACGGCGTCCGAGAAATCTTTCACCATCTTCGTGGCGAACTCGCGCACGGCGGGAGCTGTGGCACCTCCGAGCGCGACGTTTGCTTCTGCAACTTCGCGCTGATTCGCGAGCAGCGCGATTCCCGCGATCTGCTCGTCCGTGAGGGTCGCGGCGTCGGCGAGGTTCGCACCTGTATCGACAGCCGGCGCCGTGTCGGTTCCCGCGTCGAACGCGTTGTTGACCGCCTTGTCGTCATCGCTACACGCGGCGAGCGCGGCAAACCCGCCGACGATCGCTGCGCCAAGTCCAAGCTTCCAAGTTTTTTTTCGCATGATGTTCTCCGAATGTTGTGCACCGCGTCGAGGCCGCGTTCGGTTCGACATGCTGGCGTGGGCAGACGGAAGAGCAGTCATCGTGCCAACACGGAAGAGCCTTCGAGATCCCGCATCATTCGCGCGGATTAGGAGAAAGAAGGACGCCGAAGCGAGCGCGTGCGCCACACATCGGCGCCATCACGCCACAGCTGGCGCGCATCTTCTATCCACCGAACAAAGGGCCGGCGTTCGGGAAGACGCCGCGACCCGCCGGAGGAGCGCCGTCAGAAGCTCGGATTGGAAGCGAACACTTTCTTCTCCGCGGGAGTGAGGGAGCGGGTCTCCGGCTCACCGCCGAGCGCCCAGGAAAGTGCGCGGGCGTAGGCACGAAGCCGCGACTCGGACTCGTCGAGCATCGCGTGCCAAGCCGTGTCGCTTTGAGGTTGCTCGTTACGCGCTGTGGCGATTGCGCGAAGCTCGGCATCGCATTGGTCGAGGGCCCGCGTCATCGCTTCGTGAGAACGCATTCCCCCATCCTAACCGAACACTGCGTCAGCGAGCGGACGACGATGAACGATGGTCCCGCGCACTCCGGCGAACGCTCGCCCATACCGCCCGCACCTTCGTGTCCGGCTTCACGGATTCACTTCGAAGCAATAGAACGTGCGAAGCGAGTAACACCCCGCGTTGTACGAATAGCGCCATGGGGCACTCGTCCGCGGATCTCCCACGGCGCCGATGTCTTTGTTGTCATACGACGTCCACCCGTTGCAATCGCCGTAGCCTGTTTTACCGAGGCCTCCCGTCCAGACGTCTTGACCACCAATTCCCTTCGGATTGATGGGTGCAACGGGCGGCTGCTCGATACTGGTTATATCGGGAAAGATCAAAGTGCCATTGGCTAGCTTCCAGGGTCCTGGCGTCGAGCCGAGTCGCGCTGCTCCCGAGCCCTGCGTCGCCGCGGTCAAGAACGCGACGAATTTTTTGCCCGGATTCGCGACGCTCCCTTCTCTCTGACAAATCGCATCCGGTTCCGCGAAGGTCGACGCCGCGCCGAGCGCAAACGCTCCGCGGAGAGCGTCGTGCGTGATGAACACGAGATAGCTCGTGCTGGCGTCGGAGAGAGAGCCAGGCGTGCTGTCTTTCTGTCCTCCATCGCTCACGGCGCCGTCCTTGCTGCCCGCGTCGAGGTTTGCACTCTTCCCCGCGTCCCCCTCCGCGGGTTCGCTCGCATCGTCCGTTGCGGCATGAGGTCCCGCATCGGCGCCTTCATCACTCTTAGCGTAGGTTCCATCGGAGCACGCGATCCACGCAAGCGAGAGCACTGCGATTGCGGCGATGCGTGGCGCCCAAGGTGCGGAGAGAGGACGGTCTCGAAGCATGTTTTGCGGTCTGCAATGTGCGCGCCACGGAACGAAGAACGACGTCCCCTCCCGCGCACCGGACTCATCGAACGCAGATGCGTGTTCACGGAGATTTCCGCACCCCCGACTGCACGCCGAAATTCTTCCGCGTCGCCCACGCTCCGGCCGGATGCATGTGTGGGCCATCGCTCGGAATTCGCATGATCGAGCGCCATCCCGATGATGGCTGTAGAGGTCTCGCGCGCTACGTTCTGAGTCGCCTAAAGCGTAGCCATGTCGGGATTCGCTGCGCCCGCGTCATCACGAGAGCCTTCTCTGCCGCGTGTTCGATTTTCCGGACGGTGACACCGACGTTAGCCAGGTGCGGAGAGCAAGCTCGACGAGCGCTGCAGTGGTCGTCTCATCGTTTGGTATCGGAGACCCAAGCGCAGTGTCTCTCAGAACGAGACCTGACCGTAGACCGAAGGAATGACGTTCTCACCGCGCGGCAGCCCCGGAAAAACGTCGACCGTCGTCACGATGCCTACGAAAGGAAATTGGAGCGCAAACTGCGCGC